>CAZCNI010000022.1:0-11806 GCA_964499765.1 uncultured Polyangiaceae bacterium | reverse complement strand
GCGCAGCAGGCGTCCGATCGGATAGGCTTGCTCCACCGCGCCGCCCGGCGAGTGTTCCCGCTTGAGCAATCGACGCAAATTGCCGCCCGATGCGGGTTGCGCGTGAAGCGACGGACGAGCAGGTCGGGGAGGATCCATCAACGCCCGGTATACCCATGTTTCAGGTGGGGCAGGTCCCGGGGGATCCATCAACGCCCGGTACACCCATGTTTCAGCTTGGGTCGGTTGTATGCGCGCTACTGGCTGCGGCAGGCCCATTGGTTCCTGCCGTGACCGCGGGTCGCGGCTCGGTCTCGGGAGGCGCGGCGGGCGTTGAGCGTTGTGGCCGGGTGGCTGCGAGATAAGTGGCAACTCGGGCAGGGTCGCCTGGGAACAGTTGCTTGAGCTGCCCTTCGAGTCGATCGAGTTCACAGTTCAGGTCATCAATGAACAACACAACTGTAGTTTGTATGGGCCCCGTTGCCTTGACCGCTTCATCGCGCGCCGTCATTGCCGCTTCCAACGCGTCGGTCGCCTGAGTCAGTTGAGGCGTAAACGTTTGAGCCAAGGGCTCATTTGGTTTGCGGCCGAGCTCGGTAATCCACGTGCGCGCCGTGTCGACCTCACGCTGGATACCAAAGGATTGCACGACCGATGGCGTGACCTTGCTGAAAAACCGTGTGTAAGGCGCCTGGTCGCGATGCCCGCCGGCTGCATCGTGCGCCGCCCGCCCAAATGCTGCAACGGTGTTGTCCCACAGCCTATCACGCACATCGAGCGTTGCGCGGGCGCGCCGCTGCGTGCGTTCGATCTGCAGACGCTCAAGTGCCAGTGCGTCAGCTTGGGTAGTGAGCGCCGTCCAAGTGGGCAAAAGCGAACTCGTTTCCGTATCGGCCGCCAGCGCCGCACACAGTGCGTCCAACGTGTCTGCCACTACGCTAATTGACGTAGTCTCACGCAAATGCGTTGCCATATATACCTCCCTCTAGGTGCGGCGAGCATCGGCGAAGTTGCGGCGCCTGTCAAGCGATTTTCAGGTTTCGGATTTCCTAAGCTGATGCCTGATACCCGAAAGCTGAAACCCAAGAAGAATCAGGCGCTTTGATGCCTAAGGGGATACGACGTTCAGTCTTCTCTTGGGAACTATGTTGGGTCGCTTCGCTTGATGGCTCAGCGTCGAGGTCTCTTGTTTCGGGTCGTCCGGGTCAACTGATTCAAGATCGCCCAATAGGTCGTAGTCACGACAGTCTGTGAACGTGACCTTGCGCAGAGTCCCGGGCAAGGCCTCGTCACCGGAGAGAAAAACCTTTCCGTCGATGTCCGGTGCTTGCCCAGCATGCCGGCCTTCCATCACCCAGTCGCCCTCTTCACTTGGCCCGTCCACTAGGACCCAACGGGTTTGACCTAGAAGCTCGCGGTTTTTCTTACGACTGATCTTGCGTTGCAGCGTCATCAACTTGTGTGCTCGCGACCGGATGGTGGCTGCTGGCACTTTACCGGTCATGGTGTGGCTGCGAGTGCCAGGTTCGTCCGAGAAGTGAAATACGCCCATATGGTTGAACTCTGCCCACTTGATCAGTTGGTAAAGTTCATCGAAGTCAGCCTCGGTTTCCCCGGGGTGACCCACGATGAATGCCGTGCGCAGAACCACGTTGGGAATTGCCTGCTTGAGTCGCTCGACCACCTGGTAGATGCGCTTGCCGCCGTGGCCGCGACGCATTTTGCGCAACATGGAGTCAGACGCATGTTGCAGCGGCATATCGATGTAAGGCAGGACGCGTTCATGCTGCGACAATAATTCGACCAGCTCTTCGGTAAGCGTTTCCGGGTACAGATAGTGGAGGCGCAACCAGCGTAGCCCACGGACTTCAGCGAGACGACTAACGGCCGCCGCCAAAGTAGCGCCATCCTGACGATCTCGGCCATAGGCGATGGTGTCCTGTGAGATGAGGTTGATCTCGAGAACTCCCTGGTCGCAGAGTTGCTCGACCTCGCGAACCACGTCATCGATGGATCGTGAGCGCTGAACGCCACGCAGATTAGGTATGGTGCAAAACGAGCACGAACGGTTGCAGCCTTCGGCGAGCTTGACGAACGCGCTTGCGCCTCGCGTGGAGATGACACGAGGATCAGTCGCGCTGATGAGCCAGTCTGCGGGGTTGCCCACGAGGTTGCGCTCCTGGCCGCCCCGTAGGACCCACTCGAGCTTCAGAGCGTCACTCGAGCCCAGAAAATGGTCGACCTCAGGCATGCCTTCGGCAAGCTCTTGGGGGTAGCGCTGACTCAGACAACCGGTGACGACCAGTGAGCGGCAAGTGCCCGCCTTCTTGTGTTCAGCGAGTTCGAGAATCGTATTGATGCTCTCTTGCTTGGCCGCATCGATGAAACCGCAGGTGTTGACGACGATTACACTTGCACTCGCGGCGTCTTGCACATGCTCGAAGCCCGCGCGATTGGCCACACCCAGCATTACCTCGGTGTCCACGCGGTTCTTCGGACACCCAAGACTCACGAAGTGAATGGTTTCTTGCGCGGCGGTCATCGCCCGAAGTTCAGCATGTTTTGGCGAAAGCGGTCGAACAAGTACAGCGCATCGTGGGGGCCGGCAGCCGCTTCTGGGTGGTACTGGACGCTGAAGGCGTTGCTATCCGGGGCTTCCAGCCCTTCGCTCGTGCCATCATTGAGGTGCAAATGTGAAGTCTTGGCTCGACCCTGGAGCGAATCTACGTCCACGACAAAACCATGATTTTGCAGCGTAATCTCGACGCGCCCGGTGGCGAGGTCCTGCACCGGCTGATTTAACCCGCGGTGCCCGAACTTGAGTTTGTACGTCGAACCTCCGAGGGCCAGCGCCAACAGTTGGTGACCAAGACAAATACCGAACATCGGCTTCTTGCCCAGCAGTTCTCGAATCGTCGCAATGGCGTAAGTGACCGCTTCCGGGTCGCCGGGGCCGTTGGAAAGAAAAATACCATCGGGCGAATAGGCAAGAATGTCGGCAGCACTGGTACCGGCGGGCACAGCCGTTACCTTGCAGCCGAGGTCCACCAAGCAACGTAGGATGTTACGTTTGGCGCCGAAGTCCATGGCCACCACATGAAGCAGTGAGTCGGAGCGCGCAGGCTTTCTGCGCACTCCGCTGTCGAATGGCACGCCCCAGGTGCTGCGAGACTCAGTGAATGGGTAGGGGACTTTGGGCGTTACGCGAGCTGCCAGGTCCAGACCAACCATGCTGGGCGCGGAGCGTGCTCGATCCACCAACTCGTCGGGCGATTCCGGACCGATGCATCCATTTTGGGCCCCTTGGTCCCGGAGGTGTCGCGTCAGACGTCGTGTGTCCACTCCCCCGATTGCAACGATGTCGTGACGCTGCAAGTAGGCATCCAGCGATTCGGTTGCGCGCCAATTCGATGCGCAAAAACTCGGATCGCGCATGACGAAACCCGAAACCTGTGGCTTGCCACTGACGCTCTCGTCGTCCTCGGTATTGATCCCCGTATTGCCGATTTGCGGCGCTGTCATGGTCACGATTTGGCCACAATAGGAGGGATCGGTCAGCACCTCTTGGTACCCCGTCATGCCGGTAGTGAAGACCGATTCTCCCGTGACGCAACGGACGGCGCCGAATGCGTACCCTTCGAAGACGGTCCCGTCAGCCAGTGCTAGGTGAATCTTCCGAGGCGTCATGCCTCACCCCCATACTGATAGACGATGCGCCCTTGTGCGATGGTGGTCAGGATTCGACCCTTGAGTTCTCGGTTCATGAATGGCGTATTTCTGCTCTTGGAATATTGGGGAGTGCTGTCTGACGTGTAGCGAGCGTTGGGATCCACCAGGACCAAATCGGCGAGTGTGTCTTCCCTAATACTGGGTGGCGTGATGCCAATGATGTTGGCTGGCGCCGTGCTTAGCGCATCCAGCAGTCGAGGCAGCGAACAATGGCCTTGTTCGACGAGGTCGAGCAAAAGGCCAAAACACTGTTGCAAGCCAATCATTCCCGGTGAAGCGACAGCGAACTCGCAATCCTTTTCAATCGGCGAGTGCGGGGCATGATCAGTAGCAATGGCGTCGATCGTGCCATCGGCTAGTGCCTCGCGTAGCGCTTGCACGTCTTCGGCTTCGCGCAGGGGAGGATTGACCTTGCAGAAGGTGTCATAGCCCAAGCACGCTGCGTCGGTGAGCAACAAGTGATGCGGCGTCACTTCGCAGGTGGTCTTGATACCGCGTGATTTGGCCTCTCGCATCAAGCGAATGGCCCCACGCGTAGAGGCGTGCAGCAGGTGGTAATGCGCGCCGACAAATTCCGCCAGAATCAGGTCGCGGGCCACGATGACATCCTCGGCGACCCGCGGCCTTCCGCGAAGACCCAGCAGCGAACTCACGGCACCTTCGTGCATGTCACCTTCGTGCACGAGTTCGGGGTCTTCGGCGTGCTGCATGATTGGCAACCCGAAGTTTCTCGCATACTCCATGGCACGCCGCATCAGGGCACTCGAAGCAACGCACGCTCCGTCGTCACTGACTGCGACCGCGCCGGCTTCGCGAAGATCCGCCATCTCAGCGAGTTGCTGCCCCTGCAAGCCAACCGTGATGGCGCCGACTGGGTGAAGCTGCGGCCCGGGAACTCGTCCGGCGCGGTAGAGCATCATCTCCGTGACGGCGCGCGTATCATTGACGGGTTTCGTATTGGGCATGGCGCAGACATGAGCGAACCCGCCCGCGCCTGCGGCCGCCAGACCGCTCGTAATGTCTTCTTTGTACTCTTGCCCGGGATCACGAAAGTGTGAGTGCAGGTCAACGAATGCCGGCAGCAGCCAGCGCTCAGTGCCGTCAATCACCTTTGTTCGCTCGCTGGCAGCGGCGTCGGCTCCAACATTCGGGCCTACGCGTGCAATGCGACCTCGCTCCAAAACCACGTCGACTAGCGCGTCGAGCCCATGGCGAGAATCAATCGCTCGCGCGCCGCGAATTACCACAATCTCAGGCAAATCAACCACGGGCGGCTGCTTAGCACGCCACTTGGTCAACGGCAGTCCCGCTCCCGGGCCGTTAGCCTGACGAGCTCAGTGGCCACGGGGAAAGTCTCCTTGGCGCCGAGCGTTGGGTGTCACCGAAGCGCCGGAGACGGAAGCACAAACCCCCGTGATTTATCGCACCCCATTCATTGGCTCGATCAGAGGCCCCCTGGTCGATTGGCAGCAGCGGCGGCCGTGACCAATTGACCCCATGGGTAACAAATTTGTTTTTGCTCCAATCGACACCACAGGGCTTTTCGGGTCTGGCTCTGATTGGTAGCGTACACGCAATCCGACATGTCAGAGGACTCGTCCAAGTCAGGCAAACTCCATCCCCCTCGTCGTTCCAGTGCCTCGGGAGCGAACGGCGCATCTGCGCCTCCGCGTCGCGCCCCTGTCGCCCCGCTGCCAATTCCTTCGCGATCGGGTGCACCTTCGCCGTCTGTGCCGCCACCTCCTGTGAGACCCGGTTCGCCGCCTGCACCGCCAGCAGCGCGTCCGGTGCCGCCTCCACCACCTCCGCGTCGTTCGGTATCACCGCGCGGAGAGCAGTCCGGTTCTCTGCCCCCGCTTCATCGACCTGAGCCTCCGATAATTGCTGCATCGAATGAGGCCGAAGACGCGGCGCATGTGGAGAAGCAAGAACGGACAGGTTCACGGCCGAACAACGATCAGCCGAGCCCCTCAGTCTCTCAACCTGGTGTCGCCGTAGTCGAGGTCCAACCGAAATCTCTGATGCGCGAATCGTCGCCGCCGGGACCACCGCCGCCACCGCCGCGCAGATCCAATGCGCCGGTGATCGCGAACTTGAGTCTTCTTGAGCGTTCCGTGGTTCCGGCATCGCGCCAGCAACGTGCTCAAGAAATCGTCGAGTCATGCCGCAAGGCGCTCAAACTAATTGATCCGAGGGCCAAAGCTGAGCCGACGGTTGCTGCGCGCCTGCACTTCGAGGCTGCTCGTCAATGCGAGTGGCCGCTCAACGACCTTGAGGCAGCGACCGAGCACTACAAGCGTTCGCTCGCGATCAGGCCCGATCACTTGCCAAGTATCCGCGGCGCTCGTCGCGTGGCTCTGCGGCGCAATGATTTGCAGGGCACTTTGCCGCTCTTCGACATGGAGTTCGAGCGGACACGACGACCTGAGCGCCGCATGGATCTTTTGCTGCAGAAAGCATCGATTCTTGCAACATTGGGTCGTGCGGATGAAGCTCGCACCAACTGGAAGTTGGCAGTCGAGTTTGCCGGTAACGATGCGGCACCTTTTCAAGCCCTGATCCTCTCTGAACGTCGGGCAGCAGCGTGGCCCGCGCTTGAGCAGGCCTACGAACGCCTCGCTCAAGTCGCGACGACTGACTCGAGATACCGCGGTGCGCTGCTGGTGGAATGGGCTCGCATTGCTGACGTGATGCGTGGTGATCCGTCGAGCGCCGCAGACATCTTGCGTTCGGCCCTCGCAGCAGACCCAACGACGCTGGGCGCGCTACCCGCCCTGGAGCGCATTCTCTACATCAAGGCTCGCTGGCACGAACTGGTCGAAGTCGAGCAGATCCTTGCCGAGCAGACCACAGAACCTAGCCTGCGTGGTTATACCTACTTCCGCATGTCGGCTGTGTTGGTCCATCGACTAGGCAGACTCGACGACGGCATTGCGGCTCTCGAGCGCGCGTATTCCGATCTGCCGGGCGACGTTGGCGTTGTCGAAGAGCTTTGCCGACTTTACGAACTGGGTGCGGCTCACGCAAAACTAGCCAGGGCGCTAGAGATACTTTACTCGCTGGTGGTGGAGCCCAATTCGCGTGCCGGGTTGGCATTTCGAATCGGCCGCATCTACGAGGAGCGACTGAAAGATATCGCGCGCGCCGCTCACTGGTACTTGCGCGAGCTCGAGCGCGATCCAACCTACGCCCCAGCGGCGTCGGCGTTGGCTTCGCTCTACGAAAGTCAGGAGCAGTGGGAGCCCTTGGTCACCATGCGACTAGCGGAAGCGACCGCATTGCATGACGGTGCCCTGCGCGCTCAGGCATTTACCCGAGTGGGTGAATTATTCGAGCGGCGATTGAGGAAGCCCAACGATGCGATCGCTAACTATGCACGCGCGCTAGCCGCGCAGCCAGGGTTTGCGCCAGCGTTCAATGCACTGACCCGGTTGCTGGCGCAATCGGGGAGGTGGCTCGAGCTCATTGAAGTGCACGAACAACTGACCGGCGATCAATACGACGTTGATACGCGGTTGACCAACCTCTTCAAGATTGGTCGGCTCTATGAGGACACGCTCGGTGATTTTGCAAAGGCATATCACGCCTACTTTCGCGCGCACGAAGTGCGAACGGGGCACATCGAGGCCATGCATGCCATGCAACGCGTCGCTGAAAGTGGCGAACTGTATGAACAGCTCATCAGTGCGCTAGAACTCGAGGCTGGCGTATCGCAAGAACCTGCGCGCCGATTGGCGCTTTGGCATCGCGCGGCGGAGATCAGGAAACTCAAGCTCAATCAACTCGACTCGGCCATCGCAGCTTGGAAGAAAATACTCGAGCTTGATGCGCGCTATGAGCCTGCGCTGCAGGCACTTGCGGATGCGTACAAGACTGGTGGGCACTGGGAAGAATGGCTCGATATCACGCGAAGAATCCTGCCCCTCTTGGCGGCGGGTGCGGCCAGGGCCGCGCTGCAGTACGAACTGGGTCGGGCCTGCGAAGAGAAGCTGGGACGAGCAGAACCAGCCATTCGCTGGTACCGCGAAGCCCTTGGCAGCGAACCTCGACACGAATTTGCCCTTTTGGCCTTGGAGCAATTGTTAGGTCAAGCGGAGAAATGGACGGACCTGGCAGAGCTACTGGCGAGCAGCGAAGCCAAGCTCGCCTCGGAGCCACAGCGCCGGGCCCGCATTTGTGTACGACTTGCGGAACTCTATGAACATCGACTCGGCAAACCCGAAGACGCGCGAGTCACCTATGAGCGAGCCCTCGAAGCGGTCCCCGGCCATCGACCGGCGCTTGAGGGGCGGTTGCGACTGCTTGCAGCTGGGCGCGTCGATGCGCGCCTGGGGGAAGCTCTGGGGCAGGAAGCGGAGTCCAGTACAGATGTTCGTCATGCGCTGCGCCTGGCATTCCAAGAGGCTCAGGTTTGGCGGGATCAAATGCGCGATCCCAAACGCGCGATCCGCGCGTTTGAATTCGTTGCTGCGCGTGATCCGAGCAACGTTGGCGCGCTGATGGCACTCGAGGTTCTCTACGAAGACGAGGGCGCGTGGGAGCCACTGGTTCGAGTGCTCAATGTTCTATCGACGGTCTACGCCGAACCGAGTTCACGGATTGCCACTTTGCGCCGATTGGCTGAGGTGCTCCAGCGACGCGAACTCGGCAATTCGGAGCAGATTCTTTCCATGTGGGTCAAGACGCTCGAGATTGATCCAACCAACGTACACGCCTTGGAGGTATTGGAGCTCCTGGCGCTCGGATCCGACAACGCGACTCTGCTTAGCCAAGTCGATGCGCGGCTCGCGAGTCTGCTCGATGATCCCACACTGAGCGCTATGTATCAGACTCGGCTCGGTGAGTCACTCGAATCAGCCGGCGATCCGACGGCCTTGGAAGTCCTTGCGGGTGCGCTGGAGCGTGACCCGGAAGATATTGCAGCGGCGCGTGCCGTTGGACGTCTCGCCCTCGAACGCGGCGACGTTGCACGGTTGGAATTGGCTGCCGAGCGAGAATGCGCGACCACTCGTGATTTGGACCTGGCGGCCCGGTATTGGCTGGTGGCAGCCGAGCATAGGATTGCCCGCAACGACACGATTGGTGCAGTATCCGTGCTCGAAAAAACACTCGAGAACCACCCGGATCAGCCGGAAGCCGCTGCGCGTTTGCGCGATCTGCTCTTGGCCCAGCGCGACGTCGATCTTCTCGTAACCATTCTTTCCCACGCCAGCGGACGTGCTCGGAACGCGGAACGGGCTCTCGCGCTGCGGCTGATGGTTGCGGAGCTACTTTCTGAGATCAAACATGATGTACCTGCTGCCATTGCACTTCTTGAACGTGCACCTGCAGGCACGCAATCACAACCAGCAGCGTTGTTGACACTCGGTCGGCTCTACACAGCTGAGGGGAACTACACCAAAGCATCCGAGCGTTATGAACGAGTTGTTTCGCAGGAGGCGACGGCGGACCAGTCGCTCGAGGCCCGTTTGGCGCTCGCCAATCTGTACGATCAACACATGGATCGTCCTGCATTGGCTGTGAATCACTTGGAGGCGGCGCTAGAACTCAATCCAGACGATGCTCGTACGTTGCGCGGACTGGTAGAGGCGCGCTTGCGGCGACGCGAATTTGATGCGGCGTCGGCAATTGCCAACCGATGGGTGCGCGTCGAATCGGATCCAAGACAGCGTGCCGAAGGGCTAGCACTGCTTGGTCGTGTGGAGCGCATCCGGGGCAATGTTCAGGATGCAGTGACTGCACTTGAGCAGGCCGTGCAGCTATCGGGACTCGAAGGGGGTGCGGCGACGGAATTAGTGGAGTTACTCGGGCAGCAGAAACGCAGCGGATACGCGGTGGACTTCCACGGATATGTCAATGCGCTCTCGAACTATCTCGAAAGTCGTGCGGGGGTCGGGCCGTCTGAGACCCGTGCGTACCAGGAGTTGGCACGAGTACTCGATAACGAATTAGCCGACCACGAACGCGCTGTAACGGTGCTTGAGCGTGCACTCTCCGCAAGTCCAAATGACTTGTCGCTTCGCGCCGAGCTCGCCAGTGCTCTCGAGCGGTCTGGAAATTCCATGGCTGCGGTGAATGCGTATCGTCAAGTCATCGAGTTAGACGTGACGCGATCGGATGCCTATCGCGGAGTGATTCGGTCGCTGGAGGCTCTGGGCAACGATGCATCGGCTGCGGTAGCTCCGTTGGTCGTGCTGGGCACCGCGACGGAAGCCGAACAAATGGTCGCGTCTGCACGTGCCATGAAGCCCCTCGTCTTGGAACGTCCCATTGACGCTGACGATCTGGTGGCGCTTGGCATGCCGAATTCGACCGACCCAACCGGGTTAGTATTGGTGTCAATCGCCGATGCACTCGATCGTATGGACAGTCCATCTATTGAACAATACGGGCTCGTCGCTCGAGATCGCATCGGTTCTCGCTCGGGGCACCCCATGCGTGCGCTGGCAGACCGAGTAGCAGCGGTCTTCGGCGCGGAGGACTTTGAGTTCTACGTCTCCAACGTCGCAACACATGTGGCTGTGGAACCCGGCGATCCGCCGGTGATCATTGCGCCGGCCATGCTGAGCCAATTGGCAGAGTCTGTTCAGATTTTTGCACTAGGCCGCGCCCTAGCGCTGCTTGGCCGCAAGTGGCATGCCGCCGAACGGCTTCCCGTCGGTACTTTGGAAGCGTGGGTCACCGCTGCAATTGGTGTGAGCGAGGGGCGCGAAGATGCGCAGACCCGGAGATTGGTCAAGGCACTGCCTTGGGGACGTAAGGGTCGAGTCGAAGAAGCGGGAGACCTATATGTCCGGGCGGCACGACCTGCGGTGGCTGATTTCATTAACCGGGCTCGCATGGGCGCGCTGCGGGCATCTGCCGTCGTTTCCGATGATCTTGTGGGGTGTATCGGCTGGATGCAACGAGTGGAGGCAGAGTCTAGCAACGCCGTTGGTCAAGACCTGCTGCGTCACTGGACTTCAGATGCCGCTTTTGCGGTTCGACGGCGGCTAACTATTGGCTAGTTATCGAGACCATGACGTATTTCTTGTGGTCGCCCTTGACTCAGAGCAACTCCTGGGCTTGAATCTCGCCCCCGTGGGCGAATTGAGACTCTGAAAGGGATTCTCGGTGCTGACCGGCAAGCCTCTCGGAGAGCGAACTTGAGTATAAATAGAGAATAATCAAACGCGAAGATGGCGGAACTGGCAGACGCGCTAGATTCAGGTTCTAGTGGCCGAAAGGTCGTGGAGGTTCAAGTCCTCTTCTTCGCACCGAAAGTACGCTTGGTTGGTAAGTCGGAAGCATAGACAAGAATCGCAGAACGGTGCCCGTCACCATTTATTGAACGAGCAGCTTGAAACGCGCCTCCCCCGGCGCGTTTTGCTTTTACGGTCGCCACAGGGGATATCCATGTTGACTGCCTGGCCACCAATGGCTATTACGGTAACTGGCGGCCTTTCCGGATGGCTCTGCACCCCCCTGCAAATGCACCGGTTTGGCCGCCGTTTATGATCCATGCCCGTCTTGAGCAGTGGATTTGCTTGTCCGCGGGCACACCGCAACATCCTTGTCAGATCTAGAGGTCCAATCACTGGGGGCTATCGCACTGCAGCCCACGAGTTGGGTGAGAGTGATGAGTCATTGGGTCTCGCAAGAACGGCGCTGGCCTATAGAAAAACCGTTGATTGCTTGACTGATGGCGATGTGCGTGATTCTTTGTAGAACATGAAAGTCGTTTTCAATAGCGTGTGCCTGATGGTTCTGTTCATTGCAACGAACACCGTTGCGACACCCCGGGCACTGCCGTTTACCTACCCCAATGAGACACTGGCTCAGGGCGAAATTGAAATCGAGTCCTACGTGGATGTCAATCCACTCCGGTCCGTCGCAGATCCAAATGATCCAACGGTAGGTAACATCTGGAATCCAGAATATACAATTCAGACTGAACTTGAGTATGGGCTTTCCGATCATTGGGAACTTGGTCTTTACCAAGTATTCAAAGCGGCGCCTCAAGTCGGTGGCGACAACTCAATGGTCTTTGATGGGCTGAAGTGGAGAGTGAGAACGCGCCTTGCGGAGCCTGGTGAGCTGCCGGTCGACTTGGGTTTCT
>CAZCNI010000021.1:0-11903 GCA_964499765.1 uncultured Polyangiaceae bacterium | reverse complement strand
GCTGCGTCATCGAAGGACCACCACTTCGCTGCGTCGTCACTTAGATTCTGAGCGGATTTCAGCGAGTATTTGTTCGACTCGCTGCCGTGCGTCGTAGCCTTTATCGACAACGAACCGAATCTCCGGCACGCGGCGAAGGCGAAGCTCGGGCCCGATCATCTTTCTGAGACGACCAGTGATCAGTTGAAGCTGATGGAGCGTCTTGTTCTCATCATCACTGGTGAGCGGACCATTCAGCAACCGAAACGCCAAGTGAACTACGCCCAGGTCGTCGCTGATACGAGCCTCCGTAATCACGACCTGCGAAAGTCTGGCATCCGACGCCTGCGTGACGAGAAACCGCGCGACGTGATCGCGTACAATGTCTGCCACTCGTTTGGATCGGCGGCTTGGCTCAGTCACGGTCGTCGTTCTCCTCTTGCAGCCATCCGTCGGTACTCGACAGCGTTCCCTCGATGCCACCCCGAAGCTGCTCGCCCGATTGCCCCATGCTGAGCACTTCGCCTCGAACATCGGCCAAAACTGCTGCCGGTAGTGTTGCGGCCATTTTCTTCACCTCGTTGAGCACTCGGTGGCACGACTCGGATTCACGCGCAACCGTGACGACCCCCAGGGTTGCCAATTGATGGAGTTCCACGTCACCCACTTCGGCGATAGAAACGTGCAATCGAGACGCGACTCGCTCTTTAAAACTGCGAATGACCTGACGTCGATCTTTGAGTGAGCGCCCCGCTGGGAGCCTGAGCACAATACGGACGATACCAACGTACACGATTGACTACGCCATTTGGCTTGTGCCCCCCTACAAGCTCTGGCGCACCTCCTCGACTTCGAAACCCTCGAGGATGTCTTGCTCTCGCAAGTCCTGATAACCTTCGAGCGAAATACCGCAGTCGAAGCCTTCTTTGACTTCCCGGGCGTCGTCCTTGAAGCGTTTGAGACTGGACAGTTTACCCTGCCACACGGTCGCATTGTCACGCAGAACACGGACACTGCCCGAGCGCTTGATAACACCTTCGATGACCATGCAACCCGCAACGTTGCCAGCCTTAGATATTCTGAAGACCTGCCTCACCTCGGCCTTGCCAGTTACCTTCTCGATATAACTGGGCGCCAGCAACCCTTCCATGGCTGCCTTCACGTCATCCACCACGTTGTAGATGATCGAGTAGTGGCGAATCTCCACCTTCTCTTGCGCTGCCAATGACGCCGCCTTGCCTGCAGGCCGAACATTGAAACCGATGATGATGGATCCCGCCGCAACGGCCAGATTAACGTCACCTTCCGTAATGGCACCTGCAGCAGCGTGCACCACGGTGACCTTCACCTTGTCGGTACTCAGGCGTATCAACGCATCGGAAACGGCTTCCACAGAGCCCTGCACATCGCCCTTAACGATGACCTTCAGCTCAAGCTGTTCGGTCTCTTTCATAGCCTTGTACAAGTCTTCGAGTGTGAGTCGCGGCCCCACTGAAGGCATCAGGCTGCGACGCTCTTTGGTCTTGCGCGTGTCGGCAATTTCCTGCGCCTTCTTCATGTCCTTGATGACATGGACCGGGTCACCCGCTGCAGGCACGTCATTGAGCCCAATCACCTCAATCGGTGTTGAAGGTCCGGCGGTAGCGCAGTTGCGGCCATAGGAATCGAGGATGGCGCGCACTTTTCCATAACCGGCTCCAGCCAGCACAACGTCACCACGATTGAGTGTCCCATCGGTGATGAGCACTGTGGCAACCGGTCCGCGTCCCCGATCTAGCTGGGCTTCAATAACAACACCGACGGCGGGCTTGTTTGGATTGGCGCGCAGATCCAACATCTCGGACTGCAACAAGATCCGTTCCAGCAGTACATCCACGCCCGCACCGGTTTGCGCACTGACTTCAGTAAAGAGCGTTTCGCCGCCCCACTCTTCAGGCATCAAACCAAACTCGCTCAGCTCGCGACGCACACGATCAGGCTGAGCCTCGGGCTTGTCGCATTTGTTGATGGCTACGACAATTGGGACCCGGGCATTCTTCGCGTGAGTGATCGCCTCTCGCGTTTGCGGCATCACGCCATCATCGGCCGCAACCACAAGCACGATAATGTCCGTGGTCTTTGCGCCACGGGCGCGCATGGCCGTAAATGCTGCGTGACCGGGTGTGTCGAGAAACGTCACCATCCCAGCAGGCGTTTCCACACTATAAGCGCCGATGTGCTGGGTGATGCCGCCTGCTTCGCCAGCGACCACGTTGGCCTTGCGGATTCGGTCGAGCAGGCTGGTCTTGCCATGGTCGACGTGTCCCATGACCGTCACGACGGGAGGTCGAGGGAATCGCGCTTCTGCTTCTTCTTCGGGTGCCTCGCCACGCTGCGCCAAGACCAGGGCTTCTTCCTCGGTGACCGCAACGTCTTCAACTTCCCATCCGAATTCACTGGCGACGATTTTTGCGGTATCAGCGTCAAGTGTGCTGTTAATGTTTACGCCAGTCATGCCGAGCATGATCAGCTTCCTCAACAGCTCGTGCGCTTTGATGCCCATGCGACCCGCAAGAGTCTGCAGGCCAATCGAGCTTTCGATCTTTACGACGCGTTTGTGTGCACCACGTTCTGTGGCCTGCGGTGGAACTGAAGGTCGAACACCTTTTCCACCTTGTGCCGCTAGGGACAAAGGCCCCGTTGTGCGGCCACGGGTACCTCGCTGCGCTTGCCGCGGGGCTGGTTGTCCAGGCCTGCGCTGTAGATTGCCGGCACCCGCCTTTGCGTCGTACTGGACCCTACGGGGTACTGGACCCCGATGGGGCGGCGTCATCGGCACGCCGGGACGTCCTTCCCATACCTCTATCCCTGTTCTAGGAGGACTAGAAGGCCGCGATGCAGTTGTAGCCGGTGCGGCGGACGCTCCTGGGCGTGCTCGCGTGGCACCAGGCGCAGCTGCAACAGGCGCAACGGGCTGGCTAATGGGTGCGGGAGCAACTGCATCCGCGCCTTTTTCCTCAGTGGCGTGGGCAACAGACTCCACTTTGGACGGTTCCTCTTGGAAGGCAGGGGCTTCGCCCCCAACATCGCGTACCGCTTCTTGCGTTGGCGCATCATGGGCTCCAGGCGCATGCGCCGCAGCCACCGGTTCTTCGGAAGGTTCGAGCTTCAGCTCAACCGCCTGCTCGAGTTGGACCGTTTCAACGGGTTCGCGAACAACCTCAATGGGTTGGGGAGCCTCTTTCGTGGTCTCAGCCTCAACGCTGGGGGGCAGTATGACTTCACCAATTGGGCTAGGTTCGTGCGGCAGAAGTTCAACGGACTCTGCTGAAACTGCGACGGTACCGACTTTTTCAGGTTCTGCTGGCGGAGCCGCAATGGGCTTCACGGGATGCACCGGCGTGCCAGCACGTACATGACGCACAGGAGCAACTACGGGAGGCGGTTCCGGTTGTGGCGCCGCAACCTCAACAGGTTTCGGGACGCTGCGGCGCTTTACCACCGTGGGCCGGATCCGTTCCTCGACCAGTTTGGGTTCTGCTTTTCGCTCTTGATGTCGACGTAGGCGCTCGACGGCTTCGGAGGAAACCACGCTCATGTGGTTGCGAACTTCGCCAAAACCCATGGACTGAAGGAGCGAGACGATCTCCTTGTTGTCCAGGCTCAGTTCGCGAGCCACTTCATAAACACGCAGCTTGCTGCTCATCCAACCTCCGTACCTGTGCCGGATCTCCGGCTGGCAAGAGCCGGAGCGGGTATCTGTGCAATAGCCAAATTGCGGACCACTGCTGTAGCTGTTCGCGGGTCGGTAATGGCGGCAAGAGTCACTTCTTGCACGCCCACCCACTCGCTCATCGTAGCCAAAGAAGGAGCTACGAGGACTCGACCTTCTGCCAATGCTTGAGCGATCCACGGCAGGTTCGCACCTGCGCGCACATCATCAACGCAGAGCAGTAACGCTAGCGACCGGTCTTCCCATGCTCGCTCCGCTTCCTCAGCTCCAACGCACAGCTGGCCCGCGCGTTTGGCAGACACGACGATATTCTCAATTCTGCACCAGGCAGCTGTTTCCAGGGCCTGATGTAGTTCGGTTGCTGTCTGGGCGATTGGCTGCCTCAGCGCACGACCCAATGAGCGCACTGACTTCGCGAGACAGTCAGTACGTGGGTGAATCCACGCCCCACGGCCCCATGCTCCGCCGGCAAGGTCAAACACGACCCGTCCGTCTTTGGCGGCCACGAAGCGCACCAGATCCTCACGTGAGCTGGCACTTCGACACCCGACGCAGGTACGCTGACGTGCACGATGCATTTTATCCCCGTACCCAGCGAGTGGCCCCACTGTTGAAGCGGTAACGATGCGAGCTCGGTCTCCAGATAACGTCAATTCGCTCATGCCTCCGCCGTGTCAGAATTGAGCGAGCTTTGGTCACTAACGGCCTGCTGCGCGCGAGCTAGGGCGAGTTCCTGCCCTTCATGCTGGGAAAAATGGAGAGCCGCTTCCTGGATGGCGCGAGCTTTCTTGATGCCTAAACCTGTTCGCAACGCCAACCGGTCGGGATCCTCACGAATCAGATCGTCGACGCTCCGGTAGTTCGCGTCCTCGAGCATCTGGGCTGTGTGCGCACCAACATTCTGGATCAACCTGAGCTTCTCGCGCTCGGTTGGCGGCTCAGAACGCCCGATCAGCTGCTGCAAATGCTGCAGCCGCTGATGCTCCATGCTCTGCAGCGCCGCGCCCTTGAGCCACTCCGCCTTTTCTTCGCTGCCAACCCCTTGGATAGCAACCAGATCCTCTACGCCTGCGTCCGCGATCTCCTCGAGGGCACGGAAGCCTAGCCGGTACATGGCTTTGGCCAAGTCCTCGTCAACCCCTTCGATTTCACGCAACGCGCCCAAGGCCTCATCCTCCATCTGCCTGAACTTCGAATCGCTGATTATGTCGAGCTTCCACCCAGTGAGCTGGGACGCCAACCGAACATTCTGCCCCTTGCGCCCAATTGCCAGCGACAACTTTTCGTCCGGAACCACCAGCTCCATACGGTGGTCACCTTCGTCAACGATAACTTTGTTCACCTCAGCAGGCTGGATTGCATTGATGATGTAGCGAGCGGGATCGTTGTCCCAAGGTACGATATCGATCTTTTCGCCACGCAACTCCTGCACTACAGCTTGAACTCGCGACCCCTTAATGCCAACGCATGCACCTACGGGATCGACATCCGCATCTCGAGACATGACGGCGATCTTGCTTCGCGCCCCTGGCTCGCGCGCAACACTGGAGATCTTGACTATACCTTCGTAGATTTCCGGCACCTCGGCCTCGAAGAGTTTCTCGACCAGTCGAGGCGACGAACGCGTTAGGATGATCATCGGGCCGCGTGCCTCGCGATCGATATCCTTCACGAAAGCCACGATGCGGTCGCCAGGACGATAGGTCTCGCGCGGCGTCTGTTCGCGTGACGGCAGCAACCCTTCGGTTCTTCCAAGATCCACAACGATGTTGTGCCCTTTTTCGAAGCGTCGCACGATGCCACGAATCAGCTGTCCTTGGCGATCCTTATACTCGGTGAAGATGATATCCCGCTCGGCGTCACGCACACGTTGGAGCAATACCTGCTTGGCGGTTTGTGCTGCGATGCGACCAAAAGTGGTCCGGGCCTGCTTCAAGTCCAACATGTCGCCAAATTCTTTGTCTTGTTGGCGCGCTTTCTCGGCATCCCGTGGATGCCAGAACACTTGAAATCCGAGCTCCTCACCCACATCGGCCTCGAGCCCATGTTTGCGAACATCAGTGATCGAAATCTGGCGTTCGGGCTCTTCTACGTCTGTTACCACTGTCATGTACTGGAATAGGTCGATGCTTCCCGTCTCATCGTTGAATCGCGCCTCCAGATCCCGACTGGGCCCGAAAGCAGCCTGGGCAGCTTTGAGAATAGCCGCCTCCATGGTTTCAATGAGCACCTTTGGATCGATGCCCTTTTCCTGGGCCACCTGCGCAACAATGGTGCCGAGTTCGTCGTCGAAGCCCGCCATGAGATTATTTGCTCCGTTGTGGACTGCAGTCGTGCGACTTGCGGTCTGAAGGGCGAGGGCGCGCGTTTGCAGCGCACTTCTCGCGCTGAGCGCTCGGTTTCTTCCAATTGAATTCGAGTCGCCCGGACTGGATGGTTTCTAACGCCAACGCACGTTGGCCATCTGAAGTATCAATGAGAATCTTCGAGTCCGCGTCGAGTCCGCGAAGAATCCCTCGAATTACGATCTGGTTCGAATCACCTTCGCGCAGTTTGAGCTTTGCATCGCGACCAGCGAATCTAGCATAGTCTTGAATCCGATAGAGAGCTCTCTCCAAACCAGGTGACCCCACCTCAAGTCGGTATTTGTGGGGAATGACTTCCTCGACATCGAGCGATACAGCCAAGTCCCTGGATACCTCGGCGCACACGTCAACAGTGATGCCTTCGCCGGGTCCCGTGGTGTCTGGCTTCTCAATGGTCAGCGTCAATAGCCAACCTTTGTTATCGGTTTGCCAGATGACTTCCACTGCTTCCACACCATGCGCAGTCAAGACGGGCTCAAGAATGGCGAAAAGCCGATCTCGGTCAATCCCGTTGAGTTTTTCATAGCCAGCTTGCATGGGGGCCAGTGACGTATCGCGAATCCAAAGAACAGTGGAATCGAAGATTGAAAAGTTCGAAACGTTTACAAAAAAAAACGGACCCGAAACGGGGTCCGCATGGAACCGCCCGAACTTTTCGGGGCGGAGCATACAGTGCCCAGGGGGCAGCCGCAAGGCGAGCGGTCCACTATCCGCCCACATCATGCTCGCGCACAGCAGGTCGGCCAGTCGCTTCCCAACTCAAGCGAAATTGGGCAGGCTTACGAGATCAACATGAAGAATCTCACTGGAAAAAGCCATTATCTCTGCGAGGCAGCCCTCGGATGGCCTAGTCTCGACCCTGATTTTCGCACATGCGGCGCGCCCGCCTTCGAAGACTGTATTGTCCAACTCCTGAACGTGAATTCCGTGTCGCTTGAGGACGCTCAGCACGTGTGCCAGGGCTCCTGTCTTTTCGATGTGCCTGACAACCACTTGGTACCGGGCCCATGAACTCGCACTAATGTTCACAACATTGGGAACTTCACCCTTGGTGAGGAAAGAACGCAGAACGTGAAGTGTCTCGTTGGCGATCGCGCGCTGAGCCTCATCCGTAGATGCTCCTATATGCGGCGTAGCGTAGACCAACCCTGCATGCAGCACGGGGTGATCATAAAGACTACGTCGAGCGTCTGGCTCCGTAGGAAGGACATCCAATCCAATCCGAAGCTCCTTCTCGCTGGCGATCTCAGCTAATGCCGCATAGTCCACTACGTCAGCAGAAGAAGTGTTAATGAAAATCGCCCCCCGGGGCAGAAGACTGAGAACATCACGACCAATCATCAAGTGGGTTCGGTCATTGGCATCCAGATGGACCGTCAATATCTCAGAGCGCTCAGCAAGCTCCTGCAGGGAATTGACGTAACAGATACCTAGTTCCGCTGCGCGCGCAGAATTAAGCGTACGGCTCCAGGCGCTAACCGCCATGCCATAGCATCGAGCCAGCGAACAGACGGCGCGACCGACGTGACCAAGACCCACGATCCCCAGCCTGCGTCCCCGCAGGCCCACTGCCTGCGCATACTCATCTTTGTCCCACCGCCCCGCGCGCAAGCTCGAACAGGCATCCAAGATACGCCGGTCCAAACAACCGATGAGTGTCATGGTGAGCTCAGCTACGGCAGCTGCATTTCGGCCTGGTGTGTTGGCAACGTAAATTCCGCGCGCACTCGCTGCGGACACATCAATGCGACCAATGCCAGAGCCAGCCCTGATGATCAGGTTGAGCGCGTCACTACTGGCAATTGCTTCGGCAGTGACCTCAAGACCTCGAACGATTAGAACATTGACCCCATGCAGCGCATGGATCAATTCATCGCTCGTGAGCGAGGGGCGGTAGACCACCTCAACACCCAGGGTCTGCATCTCTTCGAGGCTAGCGGCGGGTAGACGCCCGGCCACAAGGACTTTCATGCCAGCTCTTAAGTACCACAACCTGATTGAGAATGGATCTTACGGTTACACCAAGTGAACCGTGCCGGAGCCTCGGCCGACAGCCATGCCAGTTTGCGTCCTAACCTTCTCCGGTTCATGGTGCCGGCGCTATGGACCCATCGGGCTCTCATGAGGCCAATCGCGAATATTACAACAGCTTCTCCGAGCAATACGAGGCTCATCGTGGGACCAACGACCCCGGAGGGTACCACGAATTGCTCGACGTTCTAGAAGCAGGCTTCGTTGAACAGTTCGGCCGAGATCGGGAAGTGCTCGAAGTCGGTTGCGGCACGGGACTGATTCTGTCGCGGATTGCAGCTTTCGCCCGCTCGGCCCAAGGCGTGGATCTGTCACCTGGTATGCTGCAGAAGGCCAAAGCCCGCGGGTTGAAGGTAACCGAAGCCTCCGCCACCAGCCTGCCCTTCGAGGACAAGCTCTTCGATGTGACGTGTTCGTTCAAAGTCTTGGCGCACATACCGGACGTGAGACTTGCGCTATCGGAGATGGCACGCGTGACACGCCCCGGCGGGACCATCATCGCCGAGTTTTACAATCCTTGGAGTCTGCGCGGCTTAATAAAACGAGCAGGACCGCCGCGCCCTGTGGCGACCAATGCACACGAGGGAAATGTCTTCACCCGTTTCGATACACCGAAGCAAGCACGTGAATTGGCACCTGCGGGATGTCGAGTTCGCGCCACGCGTGGAGTGCGGATCGTCACGCCAACGGCGCTGGCGATGCGACTGCCAATTATCCGTCAAGGCCTCTGGTATGCTGAAACACACCTATGCGACACATTCATGAGTGCCTTTGCTGGATTTTACATTGTGGCGTTCGAGCGACTTTCAGAAACGTCCCAGTAATTGCAGGCCCAACTGACCGTCTGAGTTGACCAAGGCCAGGTCCACTGACGGCTCCGCTTGAAGTGAGCGGCTGGGCGATTGCGCTAGCTCGGGAGGAAGAGCTCGCTTTCTAACCGATCGCCGCTCGGGTACGAACCGAAAGTGCGCATGGGCGATACCCGCAACAGCGATCACCCCGAAGCCCCAACTAGAAGCAACTAGAACATTGTAGGCCTCGTGGCGTTTTTTACTCAGCTCCCTGATGTCTACTCCCGGCACTTGAACTTTGTTGGCCAAGCGTTCGTCAATGACTATCGCTGTTAGGGCCGTGCCAAGCAGCATTGCCTCCATGCCCAAGAATACCCCACCGGCAGCGTAGTCATGGTTTTGAAACTGACCAACACCAAAGGGCACGGTCGCGAGCCACCTCTGGTTTCTTTCGATGACCGTTTCCTGTGCTGCCAGGACTTTTAGTTTCCTAGTCACATCAGCATCCCGTTTCTTCTTCTCATCCTGCTGCTGCACTCGCCGCTCAGCGTCACGCATTCTCTTCTGTTCTTCTTGGCGAATGTTGATCAACATTCGTTCGCGCACCCGTAAGAAACGGTCACTCACCGACTGCGGGAAAATAAGGCTATCTGGCACGCGTAGCTGCGGATTGCTGCGGATGGCTTCGGCAAACACGCTATCGGCTTCCTCTAGCTTACCGTTTGCAATGAGACAGGCTGCCAGATAGGTTTGTGCTTGATCAACCGACTCAGGTCTCAAGCTTTTCTTGAGCGCATGGGCAGCCAGCGTGGCACGCAGCGCTTTCACGCACTCCTCATAGCGCCCGCTCTCGTAAAGGGAGATATTTCGAGACAGCATTGCTTCGCTGCCCAGATCGGTCGGTTGCGTCGTTTCGCCAACCAAAGAGTTTGGTGTGATAACGGACGATTCACTCGAATCCGGCGATGGCTGCGCAGCCGCTACCGATTCGAAGCCCAATAGACCGACGACACCGATCAACCCCAATCGAAGCAATGGCGACCTTGTCATTGTCCACGCAAGCGGTTGGCAGTATCCTTTCAACTCGACACGGTAAAGGTATCACCTGGTCGCAGGACTACGTCAACTGTTTTGGGCAGCACAGTCGCACCAAGCTGTGGAAAAATCGTGCATTTTGCGCGGGTTTCGGCGCGAGTGACCCGTATCGTCTTCTTGCCCGGAATAGCAAGCGAACCGGGGAACAGTTCGCCACAAATAACTGTCCCCCCCATCGGCGCTTGCGCGAACAGGGTGGCCTCCCGGAACTCAACCGATAATATGACCCGCTGGTCTTCCAGACCCGGAAGGATCTGAACTAACTTCGGCGCACTAGGTACACAGCAACTCTCACTGGGTGGCACCACTTCGAATCGATGGAGTCCGATTTCCAGCTCGTGGTGCACGCCAAGCCAAGGGGCTTCTTCTCCGTCGATTATCAGTCGTCCGCCGGACGCCCCCGTGATTACGACCTGCACGGCTCTCGTGGGAGCGGGTCGTGTTGGGGCGGCCCGTTCGGGTGCGCGACGAGTCTGGCCTCGACTCGCAGTCGGTGTTTGACGCACTTCATTGGACTTACCTTCATCCATTGGCGGAGGAATCACCGCTGAAACGGCCACCGGCACATTAACGACCATTCTCGAAGGGGTCAGACTGCTGATAGACGCACCGTGGCGCGAGGGGACGTTCACTTTTGCTCTCAGGAATCTAACGTCGCCCCCCCACTTAACGCCCCCCCAGCAAGCGGCGGACAAGCACAGTCCGGCGGCTCCCCAGAGAGCCACCCGCCGAACACGAAGGAAGCGAGCACGTTGCTTACTGATTCGCGCAACCGCAGCGATCAGGTCTGAATCGTGCGGTCGATACGCCAGTGCTCGATTGACAAGAGACGCGGAAAGTAGCACCTCGCGGCGCGACCGTGCATCACTTGCTGCCACAAGCAGGCGCGGCACGATCCGATCGGCGAACTCATCGCAATAGGTTCGAGAAGCATTGAGGTAGGCAATTAGTTCGGCGTGCGGGTCATCAAAACCCAGCCGACCCAATTCGGAGCGAAGCGCACTCGCGAATGTCGCGGCAGATTCGAAACGTTCGGCTGCCGCATGGGAAAGCGCTCGGTTGACGATCTGACCCAACTCTGCGCCAATCGTCGGCAGCAGGCGTTCTGCCGGCACGAATCGCCCTTCAATCACCTTACGTAGTACCTGTGCTGGGTTCTGACCCTCAAAAGGCAATCGCCCGGTCATGCACTCGTAGATCAGAACCCCTAACCCGAAGACATCGGCCCGAACCGTAACATCATTGCCTTCGATCTGTTCAGGGGCCATGTGTGAAGGTGACCCAAGCACCTGACCCGTAACCGTGACCCCCTGCGCGTCAAGTATCTTCGCAATCCCGAAATCCGTGATTTTTACGCGTCCGGTGCCTTTGTCAGCAATGAGTACGTTCTCTGGCTTGATGTCTCGGTGAATGACTCCGTTCTGATGTGCGTGCTCGAGCGCATCGGCTATCTCGATCGCCATCGCGGCTGCTATTTCGGCGGGCATGCGACCGTTCTCCGCTAGGAATTTCCGGAGCGAAGAGCCCTCCACCAACTCGACCACCAGGTAGCGTTCGAGCTCCCCTGGCGCTGACACATCGAAAACCTCGACAATGTTCGGATGATGAAGCTTTGCCACCACTCGCGCTTCACGCACGAATCGCGCGCCGATTTCCAGGTCGTCTCTCAGATGCGGATGAATGATTTTGACGGCGACATTTCGCCCCAAACGCCGGTCGCGAGCGAGGTAGACCGTGGCCATTCCGCCGTGACCCAACACCGATATCAACTCGTACTTATCGAGTTGCGGCTTCATGTCATGTGCCAGTTTCATTCGTGTGCCAGGCCCAGCCGCGCTATGATAATGGGTTTCCAGCAATCAGAGCACCCACCCGCACCGACGGGATGGATTGGCCTTGATTCCAGGCAGATTCAGCGCAGAACCAAGC
>CAZCNI010000020.1:7011-12141 GCA_964499765.1 uncultured Polyangiaceae bacterium | reverse complement strand
CCGTTTTCTTGGTAGACGAAGAAGATATTCATTCCTCCCATCTCCTCGACATACTTTCGGTGGACGGCGTCGAGCCATACAACCTGCGCACACCCACGATCAGCGGCCGCTGCCTGAGCTACTAGGCTTGCTGCGTAGTTGCCGGCGAACTTGGCGTCTCCGGTTCCTCCCGGTGCGGCTCGCACGTAATCATCGCAAATCCAAACCGTGACGGGTTGTACTCCACTGCTGAAGTAGTCTCCAGAAGGCGACCCAAACATCATGAAGAGGTAATCCTGTGAGGGCTTCACACCAAGGCCTCGATCCATGGCAATAAGCAATGGTCGCAAGTATAAGCTCGCTCCCCTGGCAGAAGGAACCCAGTCCTTATCCTGTTGGATCAACATGTCGGTTGCCTGCATGAAGAGGCTCGTTGGTATCTCAGGCATCGCCAAGCGGCGCGCCGAACGCTGCATGCGTTCTGCGTTCGATTGCGGGCGAAACGCCGCAATCGCCCCATTGATTTGACGGAACGCCTTGAAGCCTTCAAAGATCGACTGTCCGTAGTGCAGCACGGCAGTTGACGGATCGATCGAAAATGGCTGATAGGGGCCGAGTGAACCTGGCAACCAACCTTGTTCTTGTCGGTACGGCACTGTGAGCATGTGGTCCGCGAACTGCTTGCCAAAGCCGAGGGGGCCCGCGAGAATCCTTTCGCGCTCTTCAGCAGAGGTGAGGCGTGTCGTTGGTTGGATTTCTATTGGAAAGGGCGATTGCATCGAATGGTCTCAATACTACACGAATAGCGCCCAGGCTTCCTGTACTTTTGTAGCCTAGAAGCCATCTGATAAACCTACTGCGCCCCCGGATGCGTCGGTCGTCTTCCTCAAAATACCCACGTATTCCTGCGCTATCCTCCCTAGCCTCGGAGAGCTCGCTACGGTTTGTGAGATGACTTCTACTGCGTCCGCGAGGTAGTTGAAAAGTAGATGGGTTGAACCAGATCTGGTTGCGGGGTGGACTGCCAGCGAACCGAAATCCACTCGTGAAGTCGAATCCAAAGCGCGGCTAATTCACTGCCAAGAAGCGCAGCGCGCCCATAGATCCATTGACGTATGATGTTCTGTTCGTGCGGAGACATCTTTAGTCGAGGTCGACGTTGAAGTGCATACACCAGACGTTCAACGAGCCGGTCGTTGGCGAAAAAATCGCCGCACGTGCTCCGTTCAACCAGACGCAATCGCAGAGATTCGAACTTTTCCGCTGCGTCATCAGCGGTCCACTGTAACTGATTCCCAGTACCCGACTGCCCCGCGATGCGGAGGGCCGTACGGAATGCGATTCCATGGAGCGGAACGTTGCTCAGTTCGGCATCAAGCAGCAGCTCAATTGCCACATGCGAAGCGGCTCGCGCCGGGGCTCTGCGCATTCCCGCGAGTTCCAGTTCTCTGCGGCATGCCCTGACGAGACTGCGAAATGTTTCGGTTTGGTGAAACTTCTCATCTGTCAGCAGGTGAAATCTCACCCCCTGTTGCACCGCACGGAGAGTACAGTGAGGCGTTGTGCAACCAATGATACCTGCCAGGTCGGGTAGCATCGAACCGAGCAGAAATTCCGGAGATCCGCTGAATCTGCAGGCAAGGGCCACGTGACCAAAATAGTTCATGCGGAGCTCGATGGCCTGGTGAAAATATCGGGGGGCGCTAACCTAGCACCCATGGATGAAGTTCGTCTGGACCAGTGGTTGTGTGCCGCACGAATCTTCAAGTCACGAACGCTTGCCCAAAAGGCCTGCGATGCAGGGCATGTGACAGTAAATGACGTGGCAGCCAAGAGCAGCCGTTCTGTGCGTGTGGGTGACAAGATCGTTGCCCGAGCCCCTCGAGGGCTCGTTGTGCTTGCAGTGCTGGGTCTGCAGAGCAAGCGGGTGGCTGCGCCAATCGCCAAGGAACTATACGACGATCAGTCTCCCGAGGCGCCGCCCAAGGACACTACTTATGCATTTAGGCCGAGAGGTGCTGGTCGCCCCACAAAAGCCGATCGTCGCAGTTTGGATCGGCTGCGCGGCGACGTCGATCTCGAGTGACCTACCTCACGGCGGTTATGCGAGAGCTTTTACGGCTTCGATGCCGCGGCCGAACCGGGAGGCTTGGGCCCCAAACTGGGTCCACGACTTCTGCGTCCTGCGGTGGCGCGTGGTGCCACGCCCGTTTTCGCCGACGGGGCAGGCTCAAGATCCATGCCTTCCTTGTCCTTGTCTTTGTCTTTCTCACTGAGTTCGGTTGGAATCGCGATGAGGACGAGGGCAATGTAAAGCAATGTGCCGATGATGGGTAAGTAAAACGGCAACCAACGGTTGCGCCTTAGCTCCTTAATTCTGGTCCACCACTTCATTTAGAAATAACTCTACTAGTAGGCTCCTTTGCGTCAAGGGGTTTCTCCCCGAGCGCCAACCGGAGGCTTGCCGACGAATTCAGCGGGCGGGCGTACCTTCGAGCCGTGGCCAGGCTCGAGTCTTTAGCCACCTTCGTACGCCTCATGTTCGGTAGGCAACGTCTCATCGTTGGGATCGTCCCAGAAACCTTCAGGCAGGGAGACTCGTTGTCTACCGGAGTCTTTGCAACGGGCTACGCGTAGTGCTGCTGGTGGAAAGGGCGCATTGGCGTCCAGGGTGGCAACCGCTTGCGTGAGACCGCTGAGTGAGTCGATCTGCATCAACCGTTGGCGAAAAGTTGCGGAGGCACGTACCCCTTTGGTGTACCAAGCGGCTTGACGGCGAAATGCAATGATGCCGGGTCTCTCGCCGAGCCAAGCGATCTGTCGTTTAGCGTGTTCGAGCATGAATTCCACGACTTGCCCCACGGTGGGTGCAATATCGGGACGGCGCCCATTGAACATCGAGAACAAGTCGCGAAACAGCCAGGGCCTTCCCAGACACCCTCGCCCAATGATGACGCCGTCGCAGCGCGTCTGCCTCATCATGCGTAACGCGTCGGCGGCCTCCCAGATGTCTCCATTGCCGAAAACGGGTATCTGCAAAGCCTGTTTCAACCCGCTAATTGCATTCCAATCGGCGTGGTCAGCATACAGCTGTGCAGCGGTTCTCGCGTGCAAAGCGACTGTTGTACAACCTTCTTCTTGGGCGATCCGACCCGTCTGCAAGTAAACAAGGTGTTCGTCATCGATTCCCAGGCGAAACTTGGCGGTGACAGGTACGCTTCCTACACTCATAACCGTTGCTCGAATAATCTTGGCGAGTAGCAGTGGCTTGTGTGGCAATGCGGCCCCACCGCCATGTGCCGTAACCTTGCGCACAGGACATCCGAAATTGAGGTCTACGTGATCGGCACCCAATTCATTAACCAGGAATTTTGCGGCTTCAGATATCCAATTCGGGTCGGTCCCGTATAGCTGAATGCTCTTCGGCGACTCATCATTGCCAAATGACGCTAATGCCAGCGTGCGAGGCACTCGTTGCACCAGTGGGCGAGCGGTAACCATCTCGCCAATACAAAGAGGAGCACCCATTTCGCGACACAGCGATCGAAACGGATAATTGGTGACTCCCGCCATGGGCGCGAGGATCACCGGTGGCCAGATGCGCACGTTGCCGACAGCGACAGCCGCAAATTCTCCTGGCGCAGCGGGCGCAATCAGTTGCGCATCCGGTGTCTCTGCTATGCCCGTCACGACCCGGACAGCTTAGCTGAGTCAGTTAAAGTTGCCCTAAATCCAGCCCCGCTCGCGGGATCGGTAGCTGGGTCGTGTCAAGGTGCCGCAGGTTCGACTCAACTAACGACCTTACAGCAAGTAGCGTAATTCAAGGCCCTCGCAATGCAACGTAAAGCTTGGCCGAGTGTCGAATCGTTGGCCGAGTTGTCTGAGTTATTAGAAATTGGGCGCACTGGCCGATTGGTGTCGCATATTGGAACTGAAGTAGATGCGGATTTGCGCCGTTCCCAGCATGCGAGTTTCGCCCTAGCATCGTCGAATTACTTCAGAAGAATGCGTGACCCAATCTCATGTTCCAACGGTACTCGAGCGACAACCTACAAAGGTAAAGGCTGAACAATGACGCGCGTTCTCATCGCAGAGGATTCGCATAGCGTGCGAAGTTTCGTCAGAACGGTGCTTGAGTCTCTATCTGTGCCGGGGGCGCAATTCGAAATATTCGAAGCAACGAGCGGATTTGATGCACTGCGGATCCTGCCGCGGGGTCGATGGGATCTCGTTATTTCCGATATCAATATGCCGGATATCAACGGTCTCGAGCTATTGGCTTTCGTGAGGCGCAGCGACGTGCACCGTTCAACCCCCGTGATTCTCATCTCTACTCAATCGTCCGAAAAGGATCGGCAAAAGGGGCTCACTCTTGGTGCGAATGCGTACCTAGTCAAGCCGTTCACTTCCGAGCAGCTGGCAGCGGAAGTACAGCGACAAATCGGATCAACCAGTGCAGGCTCCAATGTCTGACCCCACCGACAAGGCCCGTGAGGACTTTCTGTCCGAGGCGCAGGAAATTGTCGAGACTCTGTCGCGCAATCTTCTGGCGCTTGACGAGGCGCATCGTCAGCAGACATCGGATCCCTCACTCATCAATGAAGCTTTCAGGGCTGTGCATACGCTGAAGGGCCTATCGAGTCTCTTTGGCGCCACGATGATCGGCGCGCTCTCTCACAATCTCGAAGACGTGCTCGACGACTTGCGATTGGGTCGAATTGCGCTGGATACGCACGTTTTGGACGTCTTGTTCAAGGCCGTAGAAGGTTTTGGTCGTGCCCTTACAATGGAACGGGACGCCACGCCTCCAGACAGGGTACCCAGTTTTATTGATGACCTCGTCCTGCAGATCAAGAAAATGGGTGCTGCGCCGGGCCCCTCGCAAGATGACATGGGTGAGTACGAAATAGACCCCGGTCTACTTGCTGTGCTGACCGAGTATGAAGAGCACCGGTTGCGGACGAATATTCAGGAAGGGCTCAGTCTTTTCAAACTTCGGGTGCGGTTCGATCTCGCCACGATTGACAAGGGTCTTGAAGAAATCAAAGAGCACGTCAAGAAGTTCGGTGAGATCATTACATACTTGCCGACAGGTGAGTCATCCAGCATCGAGTTCATCGAACTTGACCTGTTGGTTGCCTCCAAGCACGG
>CAZCNI010000020.1:0-6911 GCA_964499765.1 uncultured Polyangiaceae bacterium | reverse complement strand
CCGCTCGCTGAGACGACAGGATCGCTACGCTCCGTGAGCCAAACGGTTCGAGTCGACATCCGCAAACTCGATCACTTGATGAATGTTGTGGGCGAGCTGGCCATTGTGCGCGGGGCTCTCGCAAGACTTGCCGAACGGCTTCGCGGCGAGGGCCAACGGCAGAGCGCCACTGACTTATTGCGGTTGCATCGAAATTTCGAACGTCGTTTGGCTGAGATGCAAGAGGGCATTCTTGAGGTCCGCATGGTTCCGCTCGGCCATGTCTTTGAACGTCTGGGACGCGTCGTACGGCAGATCAGTCGCGACCTCGGAAAGGAGATTCGCCTCGTCATTACCGGAGCGGAGACGGAGATCGACAAGCTCATTGTCGAAGAGTTGAGCGATCCGCTCATGCACATGATTCGCAATTCCATCGACCACGGAATCGAATCTGCGGACCGTCGGTTGCTTGTTGGAAAACCAACCACTGGAACCATTGCGCTCAACGCGTTCCAGAAGGGCAATCACGTGATGCTCGAGATAGAAGACGACGGTCGAGGAATTGACGGCCAGGGGATTCTCAGACGCGCAGTGCAGCTCGGTAAAGTTACGGCTGATGAGGTCAAGGATCTTACGAAGGCAGAAATCTTTGGTCTGATATTTCTGCCCGGCGTTAGCACACGCGAAGAAGTGGATGACGTGAGTGGTCGGGGCGTTGGGATGGACGTCGTCAAGACGAATATCAGCAAGCTCGGTGGCGTCATCGACGTGCATAGCGAAGAGGGCATCGGGACTAAGATGACCATTACGCTGCCCATCACTCTGGCGATCGTCAGTGCACTCTTGATTCGAGTGGCAGAGCAGACCTTTGCTATCCCGCTTGCCAGTGTTTCGGAGGCTATCGCGTTCGATGATAGCGGGCTTCGGGTCGTGGATGGTCGCGAGGTCATGACATTAAGGGGTACGACCTTGCCAATAGCCCACCTCGATCGACTCTTGAGTCTGACCCGATCTATGACGGCGCCACGGCGACAGTACGTGGTCGTTGCAACATTGGGTGTACGGCGACTGGGTCTCGTTGTCGATCAATTGCTGGGCCAGCAAGATATTGTTATAAAGTCTCTCGGTAAGTCTTTGAGCGAGGTTCGCGGATTCGCGGGTGCAACTGAGCTTGGCGACCAACACGTCGGGCTCGTCATTGACGCAGCAGCGATCATTGAAGAAGTACTAACGACCTCTGAGTTGGGGGCGCGTGTTGCGCGGATGCTGCATGGGTGACATTGTCAAGCTAATGAGTCACCGCTCTCTACGCCGCGACACCGGCGAGCGCGAAGCGGTACGGGAATTTTTGGGCGTGATGCTTGCGGGTCAAGCCTATGGTGTCGAACTAACCAGAATCAGAGAAATTCTGAGCCCGCCTCCCCTGACGCCCGTTCCACGGGCGCCCCAGCATGTCAAAGGTGTCTGCAGCGTACGCGGACAGCTGATCACTGTCATCGACTTGCGGCTTCGCCTTCGATTGGATGAATCGCCGCCGACTCGTAAAACTAGAATTCTGCTTACGGAGAATTCCGGAGAAGTCGTAGGTCTATACGTAGACGAAGTGCGCCACGTGTTACGATTGATGGAAACTGAGATTGAACCTGCGACCGCCGTATTTGGCAATGAGCTTTCGGAGCACGTTATCGGCGTTGGGCGTCCTCCAGGCCATGTTTTGGTTTTGCTGGACCTAAATTCAGTGGTTCCTCGATGATTCAGGTCATTCCATGATGCAATCAAGACTGCGCCCCGATCCCCAGAAGAGCTTGGTCGGCTTCGCCGTAGGTGACGTCTACTACGCAATCCCGATTGGCTGCGTTCGAGAGATCATTAATCCAATCGCATTGACTCGGCTTCCACACGTTCCCGCGGCCATTTCGGGTGTGGCCGATCACCGTGGAGAGGTTGTTCCAATTGTCGACATGCGCTCGCGTTTTGGCATGTCGCAAGGTGATGAACGACGTCGAACGAAATGGATACTAGTGGAAGTGGAAGGAAGAACAGTTGGTCTCGTCGTCGATCGCGTAACAGGGGTCTTTGGAACGGGTGATGGGTTGCGTCCCGCGCCAACGCTGGGTGGCGGTGAAGAAGTGCGCGGAATCGTCGGGGTTACTTCGCACGACGGCAAGATGGTATTTGTCTTGGATGTGGATCGAATCGAGGCTCTGACCGAATCACTGCGCGTTCAAGGCATGCAGCTCACAGCCGGAGAAACTCGGACATGACGAACGGGAACCTAGAGGAGAGACTGACGGCGACGGACCCCGAAGTGCGACGGGTGGCCGTGGGCGCGTTGGCTCAGCTAGGAACCGAATCTATACCGTTGCTGATGGTTGCGCTGGGTGACGATGACTGGCGCGTGCGAAAAGAAGCCACTCAAGTTGTCAATGACCTACCGCCGGGCAAGGAACTGGCGCGAGCGATTGCTCGAGCCTTCCTTCCCAACGACAACGTTGGGCTTAGGAATGCGGCGGTTGAGGCGCTTGCGGCGCAGGGACATTGGGCGATTGAGGCAGTCGAGGGGGTCTTGGGCGATCTAGACGCTGACGGTCGCAAGCTTGCTGCCGAAGCATTGGGAATGTCACGACAGGCGGCGACAGTTCCGACGCTTCGTCGATTAGCTTTGGATGAAGACCAGAATGTTCGCGTCGCAGCCCTGGAAGCCTTAGGTCACGTGGGGTCGAGCGGCGCCCCCGAAGTCTCGGTGATTCTGAACTCTGCGCTCCTGGCGGTTGACCCACTGGAACGTCTCAGTGCACTCGAGGCACTCAATGAGCTCGGAATCGTCCTGGACTGGACGCGCCTCCAAGAGCTTGCTGTGGATACGTTGCTTCAGCGTGCTGTTTGGAATGCAGCAGCCCGGATGATGGATGTTGCCTCGGCTCGGTTACTGGCGAGTCGAATCAGTGACTGTCGAGAGTCGGATTTTCCGTGGGCAGTCGCGGCTCTGGCTGCTCGCATCAATCACGACGTTGCGTCTCTGGCAATGATAAGAAGCTCACTCTCGGACTTCGCCGAGCAGCGGCGTATTTGGTTGCATCAGTTGCTCAGCAGCGAGCTCCTAGAGCACCGTCAAGCTGCCCTCCTGGTGCTGTCAGCGTTGGGTGGCAAAGACGCGGTCCAAGCGGCGTTCGACGTGCTCGCCGATGACTCGCTGGCAGCAACGGCGGAACGAGCTTTGGTGCTGCTGCAAGAAGAATCGCTGTCACTCATCAAGGAAAAAGTGACCGCTGCAACCACCCCGGCTGAACAAGCGCTGGCGATCGAGATGATGGCACGACTTGTCGGACATAATCCCAGCCCCGAAGCGATGGCTGCGATCTGCGAGGCTTTGAACTCCGATAACCCGGCAGTTCTGCGCGCCGCTTTGGAATTCTTGGAACACACAAGTGACGAGACATGCTTGAGGCGAGCCTTTGAGCGGTTTGACTCTGTCGCTGCGGTCGTGGAGTCGTTCGCGGTGGAAGCATTGCAGTCGATGGTCCAACGGCATCCCTCGTTTGCACGGGAGCTTGTGGAACACGTCAAGCTCAACGGACCTGATGCCCTGGCGGCGGTGGTCGCCATGGCGACACTCATCAATTGTTCGGCGTATGAAGCTGCGACGCGCAATGAATTTTTGGGTCGAGCCCTTGCTCACGAGTCTCCGCGCGTTCGCCGAGTCGCGATTGAATCACTGGTCTCGTGCGGTGATGCGGCTTCTACAGCAATGGCCCTGTTTGCCCTCACCGATGAGGAACCACAGGTAAGGCGTGCAGCGGTTCGTGCGCTAGGGCGAGCATCCGACGCAAATGCGGTGGAACGCTTGGTTGAAATCGTTCGCACTTCAGAAGACACGGACCTTGTGGTGTCTGCGATACAGGCACTGGGAGAGTCTGACGGCGCCCAGGTCTTGCAGGTCCTGCGTCCTGTTGCACGCAGTGGTGCGCCTGTGGTCGCTGTCGCTGCCGTAGAAGCCATTGCTCGATTGAGCGATAGTCGTCGCATTGATGCCCTGATTGACAGCCTCTCGCATGTGGATGCAGAAGTGGTCAAAGCGGCACTGCAGATGCTTGTCAGCGAGAGCGATTTGCGCACCAACGCCCATTTGGGGGCCTGTCTTGATCATGAGGCTTGGGATGTGCGACGGCTAGCAGCGGACCTATTGGGTCGAATTGGAGGAGATTCGGTAACGGCACTGCTCCGCACTAAATTGGCGTTAGAACCTGAACCATTGGTACGTGACGCAATACTGCGCGCGTTGGGCGATACGGATGCATCAAATTATGTGTGCAGGAATACGCCTTGCGTGGACATCGGGAGCTGGCGGCCCAAATGACAGGCAACCTGGTTCCAGGCCCCCTGTTGCGGCTCCGACCGAACGAGTTCCGCTTGCTTCGGGATTTGGTCAATTCGCATGCGGGGTTGCATTTTGATGATGACGCACTGATCCTCTTTGATCGGAGACTTGCCGACCGATTGTCGGCTCTGCAGCTGTCGGGTTATGACGAGTACTACAAGTATTTGCGATTCAACCCGCGCGGACCAGCTGAACTGGAAGAGGTCCTTGAGCGAGTAACCACCAACGAAACCTACTTCTTTCGACAGGAATATCAGTTAAGAGCGTTCAAGAACGAAGTCCTCCCTCGGCTTCAGGCGGCTAATTTGAGCCGTGGACGACTTGCGGTTTGGAGCGCCGGTTGTTCAACCGGAGAAGAGGCATACACCCTGGCTATGCTAATCCATGAGAGTGGATTATTCGACGGTTGGGAAGTGCGAGTCATTGGTAGTGACATTTGCAAGGCAAACGTTGCGTTTGCGCGACGTGGCATCTATCGAGGGGGGGCTTTTCGGACAACGCCACTTGAATATCGGCGAAGCTATTTCGTTGAAGAGAGTGACGGAATTCACGTAGCGGAGAAGATCCGAAAGATGTGCTACTTTGGGCAACTGAATTTGATGGATGTGAATAAGGCAGGAATCGTGGGGCGGGTCGATGCTGTATTTTGCCGAAACGTACTCATTTACTTGGACGTTCGATCGCGCCGTAGGGTGATTGACTGCCTCTACGAACGTCTGGTCCCAGGCGGTATGTTACTCTTAGGGCATTCGGAATCACTCCTGAATGTAACAACGGCGTTTGAGCTCGTGCATCTTTCTGAAGATCTGGTGTACCGTAAGCCCATTGCGCCGGATCGTTCCAATGCGGGTACTCGCTAACGAGGATGACCGTGGTTGCTAACTCCAAACTTCGCGTTCTGGTTGTCGATGATTCAGCCTACAATCGTCGCAGTCTATCTGAGATTCTCATATCAGATCCTGAGATTGAGGTCGTTGGCAAGGCTGGAGACGGCGATGAGGCTTTGCGTCTGGTGTCTCTGCTCAAGCCAGATGCCATAACGCTAGACCTCGAGATGCCGCGCATGGACGGGTTCACGTTTCTCCGTATTCTAATGAGCGTCAATCCAACGCCGGTCATCATTGTCTCTTCTTACAGCCAAAAAGAGAACGTATTCAAAGCCCTGGACTTAGGGGCGCTCGATTTTATCGCTAAGCCCGACCGCTTCGCTGACTCTGAGCTCGATAGAATTCGGTCGGAGCTGCTCCAGAAGATTCGAATCGCAAAAAACATCCGCCACGGAGCCTTGCCGGCACGACGACTTGGCGACGCGATGGCCTATCGCGCGACAGCCACTACAACCGGTACAGCGACCGCTCCGCGATACGTGGTTGCAATCGCTTCATCGACGGGTGGCCCTACCGCCTTGATGGAGGCTTTTTCTAAGATTCCGGAGCGGCCGCGGAGCGCGATCGTGATCGCGCAGCACATGCCGGATAAATTTACGCGGACCTTCGCGGAACGCCTGGATCGTCGAAGCCCCATGCACGTGACTGAGGCTCAGGACCTAGACGTGGTGACTGCTGGACAAGGGTTTGTATGTCCTGGGCGACGCTGCATGGAACTAGAGAGGTTCCGCCCCAATGAGTTGCGCCTCAGAGTCCTGGAGCCCGATGCTACCGACCGCTATGCCCCCAGCGCCGACCGGCTGCTCACGAGCGTTGCCAAGGCCGCTGGTTCAAAAGCGGTTGGGGTGATTCTGACTGGTATGGGAGACGATGGGGTGCAGGGTGCCAAGGCCATCGTCCAGGCCGGGGGAACGGTGATTGCAGAAAACGCAAGCACAGCGGTAGTTTACGGCATGCCGGGCGCTGCGGTGCGAGCTGGGGTTGTTACGCAGTCGCTGTCCATTCACGAAATTGCCGATTGGCTGAGCACCATAAGCTCCTAGTTTTTGACCTGGCGCGGACTGGCCAGTACGATCCCCCCTGTGATTCGTGCCGATTCGTTTCTGGGCATCGCCCGGCGTTGCTCGATACTGCTCATGCTCATGACTTGGGCTGCAGCATCGGCAGCTCAAACTGTGGCACCCCGAGACTCTGGCGGTGCGCGGAAACCGACAGCCAAAGCACCTACGAAAGGCAATGGGGAGCTCAACAATGGACAGCCGCGGACCGTGGGTGCGGGTAGTGCCAACACCGCAAAGAGTTCTGGCGCAGGATACACATCAGTCCTTCACAAGGGCAAGCCGCCCAAGCAACCAGCGCCATCAATGCCCGAGGGTACGACTCGGCCCGAACCCAATTCTGACATTAGACACAGAATAGCTGGTGGCACGACGGAAGACGACAAGCTGCTGCCACTCGACGCAGAGCTACAGGTGTTGCGCGACGCTGAGCGTGTTTTGTTTCCGAGGCCGTTGTCTGGTGTCCGCTCAGGATGGTCTTGGGACTTCGAGCCGCCCAGTTCTGAAATCCCGGGCGATTTCATTCTGCCTCCTGATACAACATTTGCCGAGCCAAAAGCTCGCACAGAACCTGTAGGCAAGTGGTTGAATGAACTGGCATTGCCCAAC
>CAZCNI010000019.1:0-12278 GCA_964499765.1 uncultured Polyangiaceae bacterium | reverse complement strand
ATTGAAGCCCGCTCGGACACGCGGGAGGAAGTGCGGCTCGAGTACCGCTACTTGGATTTGCGACGCGAACCGCTACAGCAAGCGCTGATCATGCGTCACAACATCAACCAAGCGACACGCAACTACCTGTCGGACCAGGGGTGTCTCGAGATTGAGACGCCATTTCTCTGCAAGTATACGCCCGGTGGCGCCCGCAATTTTCTCGTGCCTTCACGCCTACACCCTGGGAAGTTCTATGCGCTGGCCGAAAGCCCACAGCTATTCAAGCAGCTGTTCATGGTCGCGGGCTACGAGCGTTACTTTCAGATTGTACGCTGCTTTCGCGACGAAGATCTGCGAGTCGATCGACAACCCGAGTTCACGCAGATCGATGTTGAGATGAGCTTCGTCAATCAAGACGACATCTTCACCTTGATCGAGGGGTTGGTCTTCTCCATTTGGAAGGCTGCTATCGGCCTCGATTTGCACACGCTGTACCCCGACGGCAAATTCCCGCGCCTGCCATTTGACGACGCGATGAACTACTACGGCAACGACAAGCCCGATCTACGATTTGCTTTGCAGCACGTCGATTTAACGGATCTGGTAGTGGAGCACGACGGCGGCGGGATCCCGTTTTTTCACTCGATTGCCGAGAAGTTCAGCAGTGGCGCGTATCGCCGCGACCTGCCCGCGGAGATTGTCAAAGCGTTCGTTATCCCAGCGTCAGCCAATTTCTCACGCGCAGACGGCGACAAGCTCGAGCAGCTTGCCAAAGGCATGGGGGCGGGGGGGCTGGCTCGCGCCAAAGTCGGCAATGATGGCAGTTGGGTACAATCACCCCTCGCGAAGAGCGTGACGCCCGAACTTCGCAATGCGATCAACAAGGCGGTTGGTGCCGTTGAGAACGACATGATCGTGTTTCAATTCGGCAAGACCGCGCTGGTACACACCGTCATGGCCAACTTGCGGGTCGCCGTTGCAAAGCGCATGGCACTAGTGCCCGAGGTGGGGCATGGCGACCAGTGGAAATTCTGCTGGGTCATCGATCCCCCGCTGTTCGAGTACGACGACGAGAAGAAGCGCTGGGCTGCGGCTCACCATGCGTTCACGCGGCCGCATGACGAGCACGTAGAGCTCATCGACACCGATCCAGGCAAGGTCCTCTGCTACCGTTACGATCTGGTGCTCAATGGGTTCGAGATTGGCGGAGGCAGTATCCGACTGCACGACCCCGAAGTGCAAGCCAAGGTCTTTGCGGCACTGGGCCTGGACCCGAGTCAAGCGCAAGAGAAGTTCGGCTTCCTCTTGTCTGCTCTACGCTTTGGCGCTCCTCCTCACGGCGGCATCGCCCTCGGCATGGACCGCATCTGCATGCTGCTCCGTGGCACGGAGAGCATTCGCGACGTGATTGCTTTCCCGAAGACGCAAAAAGGTACGGACATCATGAGCGATGCACCCACGCCGGTTGCGGCCGATCAACTGTCTGAATTGCGGATCGGCCTAATTCAATCCTAGCCGGCACATCGCACGGTCGGGTTCAACCATCAGCGCGGGTTGATTGGCGCGCACCTTTGGCCACGCGGTCGAGGCGTGGTGAACTCTCGGCATTGGTGGATAGCTACCCGTGTTGCCACTCGGCACTTGACGGCAATTCCCGAGGAGGGTCAGGCTTTTTACTCGAATGCCCGCGCGGATACTGGTGGTCGATGACAGCCCAACGATACGAAAGGTCGTCGCGGCAATTCTCGAAAGCGAAGGGTACGTTACGGCTACCGCGGGTGACGGCATCGAAGCGCTGCAAGAGCTTGCCGAGGAGTCGTTTGATTTAGTCTTGGTGGATTTCGTGATGCCGCGCATGAATGGCTTCCAATTCTGCCGTGAGCTTCGGATCCGCGATGGCCTGGTGGGCACCGCTGTTGTGTTGATGAGCGCAAAGGGCGACAAGATCCGTGGGCAATTCTTGCAGCAGACGGGTGCCATCGACGCCATCACCAAACCCTTTGATGCGCGAGGTCTGTTGGCGGTAGTCGAACTTGCTCTGAAGAAGTCTCTCGAAGCCAAAACCAAAGGCTCTTCTATGCCACCGCCACTGGTGGATGAGGAAAGTGGCGAAAGCTCACGCCCAAGTTCAGCGGATCTGCTGGCTGATCCTGCCGCACGCCGCATCCAAGCAGCAACGGAATTTGCCGCAGCACTGACGAAATTGCTTGGGCCAGCGCTCGCGGCAATGCCCGACGAGATTGGTGTTGCCAACATTGGTCAGGGTATCTACGACGCGATAACACCGGAGGCTCTGCTGAGTCTGACTTCACTGATCAAGTCTCTGGAAACCACGCATGGCACGCGCCAGGTACTCTCGGGTTACATATCGGTGAACTCCGTTGCAGAAGTTCTGCAGCTGATGGAGTTGCAGCGCAAGACAGGTACCTTGTTGGTGGCAACGCGTGGTGGGGAAGTATCGGTCGTCATCAATGATGGTGCGGTGGGTTTGGCGCGCTCACGGGGACTACGCGATGAGTTCTTGCTCGGCCGTTATCTCGTTGCTTCGGGCATACTCACCCGCGAGACGCTTGAGTCGGTAGTGAAGAACAACAGCTCTCAACGACCGTTGGGCGAGCGTATGATGGAACTTGGGCTGGCAACGGAAGCGCAGGTAAGGACAGCTCTTGAGCGTCAGACTTCAGAACTCGTTTACGAACTGGTGCGCTGGAAGACGGGACGCTTCGCGTTCGAAGTCGGTGTCCCTGACGAAGCTGCGCAGCATGTGGCGTTGCACATTCCAATGACCGCGCTCGTGATGGAGGGTTTCAGGCGCGTCGATGAATGGCGTTTGATTGAAGGAACCTTCGACTTCGATGAGGTCTTGTACCGCGATGAGATTGCGATTGACCGCTTGGGAAACCACGACTTGACCGAACAAGAACGTATCGTGCTCGACGCTATCGATGGCGAGCGCACCGTGCGAGAAATCGTTGAGGACGCCAAGGGCAACTCCTTCGACCTCTGCAAGATTCTGTATCAATTCGTCAATTCGCGCCTGGTGCGCCGCAAGGCGGCCTAGTGGCGTGGGCAGGTGTATTGGTGCAAAAGCAAGGAGCGCTGGGGTTCATTCCAGCGTCGTTGGTCCGTGCCATTCGCTATGACTGCGTAGTGACGCCATATCCCGGTACCGAGCTTGGTATGACGCTGTTTGCCGGCCGCGTCATACCCGTTCTGAATCTCGGTGATGGGGGTCGAGCACTTATCGTGTGTGACCTCGACGGTGAGTTGGTTGGGGTATCGGGACTCGAGCCACTCCAGAGCGGTCTTTTCGACGGCGATGAGAAGGGCGCCCTGCACGACCACGTGCTGGTGCCAATGCTGGACATACAAGCACAAATGGAGCAATGGCGGGCTCCGCGACGAACGCAGGAGGATCCATGGCTGACTTGAAGGACGATACGCGTGGGGCAATGGAGCCAAATTTTGGAGAGGGTCCCGAAAGCGAGTTCAACGCGGCTCTGCTGTTTGGTGCCCACCACGTCGCGACCAAGAGTGCCGAGAGGGCCGTTGCGCAATGGAGTGCCGCCAACCAAGGTCTGCAGCAGTGCCGGTCCCAGATTGAAATCTGTGCCGATCAAGCACGGCGGTTGGAAGTGCGACTGAGTGACACGCGAAGTTCCGTGCAGCAACTGGCGGACACCTTGGACCGCATAAAATTGGTGGCACTCAATACGGGACTCGAGGGGGCACGCCTTGGTGAATCGACCGGCAAGGCGTTGGTGGTAGTTGCCGACGAAGTTCGCAGTCTTGCGTCACGGGGACTTGACGTGGTTGCAAGCCACCACCGATTGATGGAGGAAGCGGAACTCGAACAACAGAATCTCGTGCACAACACTGCGATCGTGCAGACTCAGGCGACGGGTCTGGCGCAACTATTGCAGCAGACCCATGAGTGCCAATGCGAAACGTCGGCGGCCCTCGGCGTGCTCGAGAAGAACATCGAACGGGCTTCGGGTCTCGATGCGAGCGCAGCGGCAGACTTGCAGCGCGTGACGGAGCACGGACAGGGGTTACTTTCTGCCCTAGAGGGCCTGTCGATTGCTCGTCGTCACAAGGTCGTCAAGAGTCTGCTATTGCCGACCCTGGAGCCCTTGCTGAGGACGCTGCTGACACAGGCTCAGCTCGATTCCATAGGCGAGCACAAACCGTGAACGGGTCGGCACAACTCGACGAGTTGCTGGCAGTAGAGATCGAAAGGCGCTTGGGCGTTGGCGATACTGCGGTTGATCCCACTGCACTCAGAATATTGCTTCACTCTTTGCGCGGCTCCGTGGCAATGGCTGGATACGCCGACTTGGCTCTGGTGCTTGGACAGCTCAACCAGCGATACCGGCAGCAAGAGCCCGACATTGAACAGGTTACCATTGATTTTCTGCGCGACGTGGCGGCTCGCTTGCGCGCAGGATTGTTGCCTTTGGAAACTCGGTGGCCAGTCCCGCCTGCGGTCTTGGTGCCGAGTGTGATAGATGCAAAGCAGCGCACCGAATACCGTGCGGCCATGCTCGATCGGCTGCTTGAACTTGACACGGTCACGACACTGCAAGAGCCAAGCCGCGAGGCTGTCGAACAAGCGTACCGACTGGTTCATTCGATGAAAGGTCACGCGGGCTCGGTTGGAGACGACTCGACCGCCTGGTACTGTCACGGCCTTGAGACGCGGCTGCGCGCAGCTCTCGACGACCACCAACTATCGTCTGAACTCCTTGCGCAGTTGGCTCGCCACAGTGGAACTATCGCTCGCCTGCTCGACAATGCCGACGACGCCTTTGCGATGCTGCGCGCCTTGAGTCCAAGTATTCCAGCACGCGGCATCGCAGTGGTCCTTCGACCACTTCCCGGGGTCGACGGCCTCACGATACACCCGAGTTCGCGCTCGTCGTCACGCCCGGCACCACCATCCGGGATCGACGAACTGGAGGGCGACTCAGAAGTCTCACTTCGCATACCGAACCACACGGTGGAGCGGATTTTTGACCATCTAGAGCACGTGGACCTCAGCGCAGAAGAAATACTCAGCACTGCTGGCTCAGCCAGTGATGTGGCTCATCGGCTGCGCAAGCTCGATCACGAATTGATGGAGCTTCGGCGCGCTGCATTGCCAGCTCATGGCGAGACATTGGAGACGAGCCTAGCGTATCGCTTGGAATGTGTCGCTCGTGAGCTGCGCGAACAAGAAACAGAGATGGCTCGACTTGCCTCGGTCTGTCACAAAAACTCCGAGTTACTGCGGTCTCAGTGGACTGAAACACGAGCGGTCTTATCGCACCTGCGCCGAACCAAACTGTCTTGGTTGTTCGAGCGCGTTGCTAGCGCTGCCCAGCGATTTGCACACGGCGAAGGTAAACGAGTGCGGGTCCATGGTGCAGGCGGAGACATCTCACTCGAGCGGGGTCTTGCCGAACGACTTCTCGAGGCCGTCATGCAGGTGGTTCGAAACTCAATCAGCCACGGAATCGCGGAGCCAGAAACACGCGTGGCTGCGGGCAAGGATGCTGAAGGCTCGATAACGATGTCCGCACGACGACAGGGCGATTGGTTGTGCTTGACGGTCGACGACGACGGTCGTGGCGTGGATGTGCAGCGCGTACGTCAATTAGCAGTTGAACGCGGGGTCGCCTCAGCCGGCGCCGCGCGGCACCTAGGCCAGCATGAGCTTTACAATCTGCTCTTTTTGCCGGGACTATCAACACGACTGGATCCCGACGTCTTGGCAGGACGCGGCGTTGGCCTGGATTTGGCCCGAGACATCATGCACCGACTGGGCGGCACACTTCGCCTCTCGAGCATCGTGACGGGTGGCGTTCGCGCATCCCTTGAACTTCCCATCGAACGCGGGCTGGTGGACGTTGTTTGGCTTGAGTCGTCGGCTCAACACTTTGCGCTTCCCGTTACTTACACGGGCCGAGTTCGGAAGTGCGATTCAATGTTTCCGGCGCCGACTTTGGCGGCGTGCGTTGGACTGCAATCACCAACAGCCAGTGCAATCGAAATTGAAATCGCCGTTCCAGGAATCAAACCGATTGCAATCGGCATTGATGCGCTTGGAGACGTCGAGGAAGTGGTCGTGCGACCGTTGCCGCCTTTGTTGTCGCAGCTGGGCCCCTATGCGGGCGCCGTTCTGCGGGGCAATGGTTCGCTGCGACTGATGTTGGACGCGGCGATTGTCTCCGCGGAGTTGTGCAAGCGCATCAACACATAAAAACCGCTCTAATTCCTTGCCTCGGCGAGGTGCGGGAGTAGAGTCGGCCGCCCCATGCGCATCTCGACGCTGGCAGTTACGGAAGTGGATGCCATTGCCAAACTCGCTGATGAATGCGGGTTTCAGATTGATCCAGCGCAGGAGCTTCAGCGAAGCTTTGCGCATCTTTGGGTTGCAAGGGTTAGCGATGACGCGCCGACACCCGATGCATTCCTGCTGGCCTGGCAGGCGGCCGACGAGTTCGACATTATTGCTCTCGCAACGCTAGCTGCTGCACGGCGCAGAGGCCTGGCCCGCTCGCTCATTGCGGAAATGCTACGGAGTGCCCATAAGCTTGGTCTTCGGCGCGTCCTGCTTGAGGCCCGCGCTTCAAACTGGGCGGCGATCAACTTGTACCAGCTCCATGGCTTCGTCGTTGGTCGCACGCGTGAAGCCTACTACTCCAACCCCACGGAAGACGGCGTTGAAATGTCGCTCGACCTTGACTGCCCAAAACTCGAAGCGCCAACCCTACTCGCCGCTCAATGTTCGGAGACGTGCCGGTGAATCAGCTATTTGATCAGCGACCGCGACCACAATTGGTCACTACGCACTTGTTGCGCCGTGAAACCATCGGCAATTCGTATCATGTGCTTACGTTCGAGACTTTGCAGACCGAGTCGCCACAGCCCGGCCAATTCACCATGATCCGAAGCCCCGAGTGGGGCCAAGCCCCGCTTCTGTCACGCCCAATGAGCTATCTCTCGGGCGGGTCCACCCCTTCGCTGCTGGTCAAAGTGTGCGGAGACGGCAGTGCGCGACTTGGTCGGGCCGAAGCGGGCGAGCCATTCTTGCTTCTTGGGCCACTTGGAGCAGGCTGGCGTGCGCCAAACCCCGCGAGAAAGCAGGTACTCGTTGCCGGCGGTGTTGGAATTGCGCCCCTCTTGTTCCTGGCACGAAACATGGGCGGCAAGTTCAGCAAACCCGTGTTGCTCTACGGCGGACGTTCGGATCGAGATCTTCCGTTGTCTGAGGATGCTACTGAATTCTGCCAAGTTCAGATGGCAACAGAAGATGGCTCCGTGGGACACCACGGCCGGGTAACGGAGTTGCTGGAACGCTACGTCGACCGCGACACTGAAGTCTACACCTGTGGTCCCAATGCAATGATGGCCGCCGTGGCAGCTTTCTGTGTGGACGCTCAGATACCTTGCGAAGTCTCACTCGAAGCGCCGATGGCCTGCGGTTACGGAGTGTGCCTCGGATGTGCGGTCCCATCATCAACCGGCGGCTACCTGTACGCCTGCGTAAAAGGGCCTTGTGTTGAGTCAACTGAAGTGGACTGGCCGCGCACACAGACCTTTATCGCTCCACCGCTGGGAAAAGGGCACACACGATGACGTCGCAAGCCATTAAGATTGGCAATCTCGAGCTGAAAAACCCGGTGCTGACCGCTTCTGGCTGCTTCGGTTATGGTCTGGAGTTCGACGACTTCTTCGATGTGTCCAAACTCGGTGGCATTTGCACCAAGGGTCTTAGTCTCGAGCCCCGCGACGGCAACGCTCCGAACCGCATCTGCGAGACTCCCGCCGGCATGCTTAACGCCATCGGGCTTGCGAACATCGGCGTCGAGGTGTTCTGCCGCGACAGGTTGCCCCTATTGCGCGAACGCGGAATCACCGTGATCGCGAATATCTTTGCGACGAGCATCGGCAATTTTGTCGCGTTGGCTCAGCGCCTGGATGCTGAATCCGGAATCCACGCCATCGAACTGAACATTTCGTGCCCTAACGTGACTCACGGAGGGATCGAATTTGGTCGCGACGCAAAGATGGCCGCTCAAGTCACCGCGGCGGTACGGGCAGCAACCAAGCTTCCAATCTGGGTCAAGATGAGCCCAGAAGCGGGTGATCTGGTCGGAGTTGCCAAGGCGTGTGAACAGGCCGGTGCCGACGCAATTACGGCCATCAATACGATTCGCGGCATGGTCATTGATGTACCCAAAATGCGACCGAAGTTGGCGAATCGAACGGGAGGACTCAGTGGTCCTGCATTGAGACCCATCGCGGTGCGAATGGTTTGGGACTTAGCTTCTGCCCTCAGCATTCCTGTTGTGGGTATCGGTGGCATCACGACCGCTCAGGATGCGCTCGAGTTCATTTTGGCCGGCGCGGTCGCCGTTCAGGTGGGCACGGCAAACTTTCGTGACCCCCGCTGCGCACTCAACATCATGCAGGGCATCCAAGACTTCTGCGACGAGTGCGAGTGTAGCATCTCGGATCTCGTGGGCAGGGCACGCAGGCAATAATGGCGCAGGCTTGGTTGCTCGCCAGGTTTTGGCGGCCGCTGCCTAGCTTTGCGGCTACGCTGCTCACGTTACAGAGCTGCCGCTCGGATTTCTCGCCGACGACGCGCGGCACCGCGAGTTCGCCCGGCGCCGCGCAATCTGCGCCGCTCGTACTGCCGGCAGACGATGCCACGCTCGCTTACAGATTGCCTTCGACACAGCGGTCGATGGACCTCGTACACCGCTCCCTGTCCGATGGGGGCCTCTCGGTTTTGCCTCCGATTGCGCTCCGGGAAGACAGTCAACTGCCGGCTGATGTACTATCGGGACGCGACTTGATCGGTGCCACACTCGAAGCAGAGTGGAAGGCGGGGGACTGGCCTTCACCCTCGAACGCCCCTGAAACTGATCGGGAAAGGGTCACGGAGCTGCGCGGCGCCACCCGCTGGTTGCTTCGTGTCGATTTGGCGTCATCCGGGAGAATGCGTTTGCTGCTGAGGGGTCGCGGGTTTGCTCTCGAATCAGGGACGGAACTGCGTGCGCGGCTCGATCTATTGGGTCACTTTCTGGTTTGGCCGAACGAGAGCCAGTATCGACCACTCACCGCAGGTTGTGTGCGACCGCTGTTCGAAGAAGGACGGGCAGACGTCGGCGAGTTAGTCACTGTTCAAAGCAAAGCGGCGGGCACCGGACACCTACTCGAATGGGACACGGAGCGCGCGTCGGCCTCGACGGCATTCGGTCAAGTCACGATTGACCGCACCGCTAGTCTCAACCTTGGTGTTGCGGGACGACTGGTTTGTCGGTGGCTGATTGAGTTCATCAATGGCGACCCCGCCTCTGATTTCTGTCAAGACGATGCGATTCCGCTGCGCGCGACGTTCGAGTTTCCTTCGGGTGGCAAGGGCGAATTCATCGTTTCGCGCGTGATCCGCAAGCAGGAGTTTACAACCTCGGCGATCAGCGTTCCCCCGGCAGGGGCTAGTGCGAATCTCAGAGAACTGCCCCGGGGCTCGCAATTAAGTAGTCAGAAACTCGCCACGCTCCGTAGCCGAGCCACGCCATTCGACCCGAGTAAACCAATGACCACCGGCGTTGGCCTATTGGCAACCAATCACGCGCTGGGCCTGCGTGCGTTGCTGGTGGATGGCGTGATCGCCGGTTGGCTCTGGCCCGGTGAAGAACGAGACATTCCCGAGCTCTTGCCCGGCGTCTATTCGATAGCTTGGCGTGACTTCATGGGTATATCACGCGAAGCCCCTGCGAATGTTACGGTTCCAGCTCACGTCACATTGGCCGCAACACCATAATCTTTGGGTGATTGGGGTAGGAGCGTCCCTTGACACAGCTCCTGAGCTACGCGCGATAGGAGCGCTAGGCGCATGCCAGCGCGCCCGTGTGCAAGGCTCGGGATTGCCGAACCCTCGAGTTCTGCGGCAAAGTTCTCGAGTGTACCGATGTTGCGCTTGACAACATCTTTGATGACCCGGCGCAGATCGAAGCGCAATTGGGGCAGCGTGCCGCCAGTCGCTGCAAACAGATTCAGCGCGTAAGTACCCCACGAGCACACGATGTCCGAGTCGCGCTGAAAGTCGCGCCACTGGCGCAAGACGTCGTCCGGCGCATGCCCCTCGCGCAGTTGCGCTTCGCTGAGTCCGACGTGCGTCGTCGTCTTGGGCGCTAACGGACTACGTGGCGCAATTATCAGCTCGAACTCCTCACCGCTCGCGGGTCGATGTGCGACCCAGTGAATCAGCTCGTCAGGGTAGCGGACTCGAGCCCTACCAGCGCACCATGGCCAAGCGTTTGCTTCACCCACCACGCAAACCAGATCACGGCCGCGTTCACCAAAAACGCTCGGTATCCTACTAGATGATGACTGTTTTTTTTTGACGTGCCGGCGCGGAACCGAACGGTTCTGCTCGCGCAGTTCGATCTGCCGATCGATCATTTTTCGGAACGGTGTCAGCAACGCTGCGAACCGCTCTGGTGCTGACTCAAGCGAGCCAAGCGCAATCATGACGGCCTCAATCGTCGAAACACAGTGCGCGCTCGGTTCACGACGGATGCGATACTCACTCGGTGTTAGCGGGTTGAACGCTAGTCGAGGCAACCGCGCGAGCGTCGGATTCTCGCGCACCACTTTTTTCGCTTGCGACCAGGTACCATCGACGACAATCAACGTAACCGGGCCCGCGCTGGGCATGGGCGCGAACAACGGCTGACCATCGCTTGGATAGAGCAGCACCGCCGGACGACTCGAATCTCCGAGAGCTCGCCGCAGTACGTCGGTCTGCTCCCAGTCGACACCCACGTGGAGCTCTGAATTGGGCAGGCACAGGTTTGCCATCCTGGCCGTACCAATTGACATGTCGCGTTCGCGTGGGTGCTGCAACAGCACGACTCGGGTCGCGGTCTCGAGTCGCGGCAGGTGATGGCAATAGCAAGTACTCTGAGGTCTGCGACAATTCAGGCAAGTGGGTCGCGGTTCCCAGGCATCATTCCTGGTCGCATCTGGCGCCGGAGCGGTCGTATTCATACCGATCACGGAGCAACGACCTGGCCTGCGAACAGGACGCTGCCGGTCAAGCGATGGATGACGGCAAACAGGAAGGGGCGGTCGAAACGCACCACGCGGACATTGCTGTCTTTGTCTTCACTCGGTGCAGCGCTCTGAGCGGCCGTGCCCGCGGCAGAAGGCACTTCGATGCCATCTTGACTAATCACCAATTCTGCCTCGTGCACGAACGATGTCAGTTCACAATTCGGTGCAACGAATGGCAGCGCAAGGGGCGGACTTGGCAAGCCGAGAGATTCGTAAAGCTTATCGTAGCGGTTGCGAAGATTGAGTTTTGGCCAATGCAGATCGAGCGTGCTCTTGTTGTGCTCGAGGCTGGAGAGCAGCTGATTCCACTTCTGGCTATTGAGGCCGCGTAGGAAATTGTGATTGTTGCCAATCAGAGGCATGATCGACACCAGCGACGTCGCACCGTACACGAGGTCTAGTTCGAGCGCCTGGTAGGAAGTATTCTGCACGTAGCGGGCGCGCAGAACGTTGTGCATCATGTCCGCGGATCCCTTGGAACCGGCCGAACTCGCAAACGGTTCCGGCTGCACACTTCCGAAAGGCGAGCTGAACTTGGTACTCAAGTAGGTAGAGGCCGCAAGAATCGCTTGCTCGGTTGGACTGAGCGCTTTGACCATCTGTACGATGCGACCTTCTGAGCGCTCGCTGAGCCACTGATTGATCGCTGAAAGCGCGTTGCCCTCAGAGATGCGCAGCGGCGCACGGAACACACCAAAGCCGTAGAATTGCCGGGTCTTGTCCACGAAACCCGACGTAGGCTGCAGTGATTCATCCAACCAAAGAGAGTTGCCGAATCTGAGCGCACCCACCGATTGCGTGCCGGGCTGCGACGCAGCGTTCATTGATCGCAGCAGCTGCTCTTGCCACGACTGCATGACCTCATAGATTCGGTCAGGCTTGACACCCGGTGCAGTTGCTCGGGCAAGGCGGTTCTCACCGCCTCCGCGCGCGCCAACCACTGCCAAACCAAGCGCGAATTGCAGCGCCATCGGTGAGACAACGAAGTTCTCCCCCGAGCGACTTTCTTCCAGTCGCCGCAAGAGGTTCAAAGTGAAATTCGTGTGCGCCCGTGCGAATTTGTCTTGGTCATCATCTTTGAGCTGTAGCGGGGAGACTGCGTGCGGCTCGATTACGGTCTTGATTATCGACGCGGTGAGCCGACTCGAAGCCGCCGGCAAATCGGGTGGGCCTGCCTCCGGGGC
>CAZCNI010000018.1:2430-12382 GCA_964499765.1 uncultured Polyangiaceae bacterium | reverse complement strand
GACGGGCGTGCCGACCTAACGATGGTATCGGAGGCGGGGCACCCTATCTGCCGTGCGGCAGACCTCGACTTCGATGGCCGAGTGGACGTGTGGACGTACTATGATGCTGCCGGCAACGTTTCGCGGCGCGAGTTCGCTTTTGATCGCGATGGGTCGGTGGATGAGATTCAGATCTTCGCTGGGGGTCAGCTGACTGAAAAGCAGCGAGCCTCCACGTTGGCGCATCGAATCGACACTTGGGAAAAGTACTCTGCGGGGCGAATAGTCAGCGCAGAGCGAGACTCGAACGGTGATGGTCGCATCGACCAATGGTGGGAGTACAAGACCGCAGATTGCCCAATCATACGCTCGGACACCGCTGGCACGGGGCAGCCCGACCCAAACTCTGCCATCGATTACTGCAAAGAAAGCAACTACAAGCCCCAGGAGCAGATCGAGAACAACCGCCCAGAAATGCTGAAGAAAGAAACTGACGCATTGCCCACCGAGACCTCGAACACCGAAGTGCCCGCCGCTAGCGGTACTCAATCGACCCCGAAGCCGCCAGATGCTGCAAAGAAGAATTCAAAAGGGGGTAAGCCATGAAAAAACCTGCGAGTTCTAGGCAACGCATGCGGTGGGCGTTGCTCGGTTCAATACTTGTTGGGGTAGGGTGCCAGGCAAGTACGTCCGCGCAGACTCGTACCAAAGCCGCAAGCCAAGCCAATCTCGTTTCCGCTGTGCACATGGGTGACGATGCCGCGCGCTGCGAATTCAAGGGCCGCTCTGATCGCGACGTTGAAGAGAGCGCCACTTTGGGAGCGCTCAAGCCCAACATTCGGCGCATCTACGCCATGGTGGGTGAGGGAGAAGAACGGCACAAGTCATTGCTGTGCCGTGAGATCGACACGAATCTGGATGGAGTCAAAGACGTCATTCGGACGTACAACGACAAGGGTGAAGGACTGCGTGAGGTTGCCGACAGCAACTATGATGGCAAAGTCGATACTTGGATTACCTTTGCGCACGGCCGAATCGCGAAGGTCGATTTGGACCGAAGCGGACGTGGTCAACCTGATGAATTCCGCTACTACGTTCAGGGCAAGTTATCGCGTATTCAGAGAGATACCAACCACGATGGTCGCCCCGACGTTTGGGAAATTTATGAGGACGGCGAGCTAAAACGGATGGGCTGGGACCTCGACGGCGATGGGCGCGTGGACCGGTGGGATCGGGATGAAGTAGCGGAGCGCACCGCCCTTGAGAAGGAAATGCAGAGCGAGGAAAAGCGCAAGCAAGACGAAGCCGCCAAGAAGAAAGCTGATGAAGATGCCGCAGCCAAGGACGGGGCAAGCACCAAGCCCGTTCCGGGCCACGTAAGTGCTCGCAAACGTTGAACCAAACACAGTGACAGAAGAACGAATTCAGAAGTTTCTTGCCAGTTCGGGCCTTGGCTCGCGTCGCTATTCCGAGGGGCTCGTGGAAGCGGGGCGCGTGCGTATCAATGGTCGTGTCGTCACCGAACTTGGAACCAAGGTCGATCCCGACAAAGCTCAGGTCGAAGTTGACGGCCGTCGCGTGGTACGCCAGCCCTACGTGTACCTGGTGTTGCACAAGCCACGGGGCTGTGTCTCAACGCTTCGGGATCCTGAAGGGCGGGAAACCGTTGCTGCCCTGGTTTCAGAAGTTGATGCGCGTGTAGTACCAGTAGGTCGCCTCGACTATGCCACGAGCGGGGTGTTGCTCATGACCAACGACGGTGACTTCGTGGACAAGTTACTGCATCCAAGCGGGGGCGCGGCGAAAGTCTACCAGGTGAAGGTGCGAGGAAAACTCGAAGAGCGGGACCTCGAGCGTTGGCGTCGCAGTATCGAAGTGGACGGGAGGCGCACAAAACCCGCCCAAGTTCGAATCCTAGAGATTGTCGAAGACAAGACCTGGCTAGAGATTGAGCTTCACGAGGGAAGGAATCGCCAAATACGACGTTTGGCCGACGAAGCCGGGCAACCCGTGCTGCGACTAATCCGTGTTGAATATGCGGGTATTACGGTTGAGACCCTGAGGCCTGGCCAGTGGCGCTATCTGTCCCGAGATGAGTTGCTTGAGCTGCGTCAGCACTTCGGTGTGCCTCGGCATTTACCCCACGCCATGCCGGTGAAACCGCAAACGAGCCCTGGACATCGTACGCGAGCCGTTAAGCCGAATCAGGCACAGCACCGTCCAGTGGCGGGTAGTGGCGCAAGGACCAGTTCACTCGCCCATGAGCACAGACCCAGTGCAAAGCCAGTCGTTCATGAACACAGACCCGATGCAAAGCGAGCGCGCTTTGACAAAGGCACACCGGTGCCTGGAAAGCCGTCGGGCAGAACGCGGCCGCGAGGGTCCAAGAACGGACGCTAGTTCTCATCGAGCGGGTCATTGACCCGCGCCGGCAACGACCAGTCTGCGTTGAAGTAGCCCGCAGCCAGTACCTTTGCGGCGCGACCGAGGATTGGCAGACCGGCTGCGGGGGCAACGCGGGCGTCGAATATCGCGAAGTCGGGCAAGAGCATGGGGAGCAGGGTGGCTTGCCAAAGGCCTTCGGCACTCGGTGCGGTGACAACGCCTACCATCGTTGTTGGGTGGTCCGGATTGGGATATACGAAAACTGCACCCACCCGGTCTCCACTATACCGGTGGCCGCCCAAAACAACCGTGTTCTGATCTACTTCAATTGGGAGCCGTTTGGCCCATTTTGACAAAAGGGCATTGTCCGAGCTCGTACCGATCAGCACGGGCACGAAGTCTTGGTGGTTCCAAGTGTTGAATTCTCGGTCACTGACAACCGGATACTGATAGTCCACGCCACCTGAGGGTTCGGCAATTGCCTTGGCTACGTTCCAATTGGTTCCGGTGGTTGCCGGGTTTAGCGAGCCATAAACGAACACGAGACTCTCGTTCCATAGCTCGGGCCAGGGGCCTTCCACGTGAACTGCTTTGCGGAGCTCGGTCCTAGCGGGCTGACCTTGCACCCATGCGCTCGGTCCACGATGAAATAGTAGCTGCGAATGGACTGGCATTGCGAGTGTGGTGCCATCGATTTGGACCCGCAGCGTTTGATTGGCATCGAACCGGGATGTATTGCCAACAGCGAAGCCTCGCACCCCTTTCGTCGCCACAACGAGCTCGTTGTTGCTTTTGAACTCGGCGTCCACCTGAGAAATCTCTGCTTGAGCATCGAGTTCAGTGAGACTGAGCCAGTGACTCTTGGCGTGGCGCAAAGCGGTTGAAGCAAGCGTGACTCTGCTCGGATCATCCACTCGCTGCTTCTGACTCAGCCACGAAAATAGGCCAGCATGCGCCCATGTGCGTTTCCAAACTGCGTGTCCCAGGTCGGGCCAGTCCTCAGTTAGGCTATAGCCGAGTTGCCTGTACCTGGTTGTCAGCACCTTGGAATTCTCGAGCGGCTTGTCCTTGAGACCGTGAGCCAAGTACATAGGCAAGTAACGCCCCGCATCTGCGCTGCTGGCGGGCGAAAAGCGGTGCATCAACTTACGTTCCCACTGACGCAGCGGTTGCAGCGCCGTGTCCCTGCGCACGAAGTAACTTTGGTATCCGCAGAGTGGCGATAGGGCAGCGAAGTGGTCCGGGTAGTGAAATGCAATCTCGGCGGTACCAGTGCCGCCCATCGACGCGCCTGCGATGGTGACGCGGGTTCGATCCACTACAAGTGCTTGCATGGCCCAATCCATGATTTCTAGGACGTCGCGTTCTCCCGGTCCTCGGTAGAACGCATTCCCGTGTGCAGCGGGCGCCAGAACATAGCCATCGACCTTTGCCGTAGTCGCGTCTGTTGGAACGTCCAAAAATGCCTCGAGCGCATGCTTGCCCGTTCCGTTGTATCCATGCAGCAGTATAACCAAGGGTTTTGGCTTTCCATCGTTGACAGTGGCAGGAACGTGAAGTGAAAAATGCTGCAGGCTCGAATCCGCGGTCGCACGCCAAGCTAGCTCGTGAATCCCCGCTTCCGTCCAAGGAAGATGGTGCGCAGACAAGGCCTCAGCAAGTTGAGTTACTCGAACAGCAGTCCTTGCGAGCTCGGGCTGGCTGCGAGTCTCAGCCACTGCCGTTGAGAGATCTGCCTGAGCGCTTTGCAGCGAGGCCCGCCGCACATCGAGTGGATCGTCTGCCAGTGGCGGATTCTCCGTTAGCGCTTGCACCGAACGTTTCCACGCCAGTAAGGCAACCTTGGGCAGGTGCACAATGCGAGTGACGCGATACTTTCCGATGTCGACGGCGATTGACAAGGAATTGTCGGTTCCGGTGAGCGACTGCAGAAGTTCGTCAATGGTACCAATGTTCAGAAATCGCGCCGCTGCAGGTGTGGTATTGCTCGGCCACTGCCCGACATTGAATGTCTTCGAATACCCCGTGTCCGCGGACTTCAAAGACACAGTGACAGCCTGCGCCTGGGTGACGTTCGTTCCAACCGGAGCACTGATCTCGAGACCCAGGCCTGCCGGTGCAGTGCTGACGAGCTCCACCGCAACCTCAAAGGGTTCCTCGTTCGATGTTGTCTGTGCGGCGCGGAAAGGCAGCCACCATTCGGCTCCGGCTGGGGCACGTCCAGATTCGTCGACGATGCGCGCTGTAAGCGGAGGTGACTCGTGTTGAAAGCGGCACTTGAGCTCGATGGAATGCTCTCCTTTGCTCAAATTGAGGGAGACGACCTGCCAACCTCGCGCGTGTGCAATGGGAACGTCGCGGCGCAGCGCTAGCTGGTTATCGACCGTGACTTGGAGCGTTCCCGAGACTTTGACCAACAACCATCCCCGCAGCGGCGACTGGAGGTTGAGCTTGCCCGCGGCAACGATCGTTTTGACTCCCTCGCCATGCAGCTTGAACCATGGTTCGAGATTGAGTGAACCATCCCGCTCGACGTACTGAACAAAGCTTCGAGCCGTAGTCTGGTTGCGACTGCCCGAGTTCGGCTCCGTGACTGCAGGAGAGGGGTCGTGATTGAGCGCAGTTAGGGCCCAGCCACGGAGCGTTCCCGATTCACCCAACAGAAATCGTTCACCGCCGTTGGTCGGGGATTCGGCACGCGGTGTTGAACTAGCAAGGCAAACCAAACCGACAGCTAGGATGAGTGGTCGAAAGCGGCACATCGGTTCTGCGATGTTGTGGGAGCCAGCTACGGAACCGCTTGACCGTGAGCGAGCGTCTTGGCTCCATCTTTGAATATGATGCTCACTTTGAATCGATCAAGCACCATAGCCACGTAGCCATCGCCGAACTTGGGATGATGCACCAGTTCGCCTCCACGATACGAGTGCGTCATTGCATACTTGCCGAATGCCGTTACAGGCTGGCCAGCTATCCGTTGCTCCCAGTCACTCGTGCGAGCACCAGTCGTTTTTGCGGCCCTTGATGAAGCGCGTGGCGCGGGTGCATTGGCAACGCGTACCGGTGATATCGTCCCGTCGCGGTTTCTGACCACAGGCGAAACAGAGTTGTTGCCTGGGGCAGTGGCCTTGTAATTGTGCACTGAGCTGCACGTTTGGCACTCCACGCGCACTGGCTTCTTGCCAATCATGGCGACGATGCGGTGTCCCAACATCATCTTGCATTTGGTGCACCAAGCATCAATTTCACTGCCTGCTACGAGGGGTTTCAAGGGTCTCATTCCTCCGGGTCTGCGGTGTCGTTCGTTCCACTTAGTCCGTCCCTGCCGTCAGATTCACTGCGCTCCACGCTTGCTGTTGCATGCGCTGATGGTCGCAGACGACCGGGTTTTGACTCGTTCGGAACAAAACGGACCTGCGTTTTGACTTCAAGTGTGACCCCCGTCAAGACTCGCGTAATCTCTTCCGCCAAATTGGTGCGCCCCAGGAAATCACGAATTTCACGGACTACGACCTTGGATATTTCCGATTTGGCTTCTTCTGCATGTGCCAGGATTGCGTTGAGCAACTCTTTTGGAAGCCGCAGCTCATTGGCCCACTGACGGACGGTGTCGGGACTGTCGAGCAGCTTTTCCATCCCGGTTTCCACCAAACGCTTTACCAGCTCGGGTACGAGACGTTCAACTCGCCTGGTTTCACGCTCGGGTTCTTCCCGGTCTCGACTCGGCGATTCACTCGACACGCACCGAGCCTGCCGCGCCGCCCGGCCGCCGTCAATCGGAACTGTCGAAGCCTGAAGGCCGAAGCCACCAGGTCATATCTTTCATTGTTCCCCGCGACCACACGGGGTTGCTCCTGGCTCGGAACAACGTGAATCGCCGACGCGTCGCGCGGCGTCGGACGAACCCGGCGCCGGAAAAGGAGGGGAGAGCCTTCACTGTTTAAGTCAGCGGGCAAAGGACTACTTTGCAGGTTGCACATTGGCGGTAGAGTGCTGCGCATGGAACAGGCTTTTGCACTCAGACGCCAAAAGGTCATGGCGGCGATCAGTCCGGGCGTGATGGTCGTATTTTCCGCGCCGGTAACTTACCGCAACAATGATGTCGAACAGGAATATCGTCAAGATTCGGACTTCTTCTATTTGCTTGGGTTCGAAGAACCAGAGAGCGTTCTTGTCATCGTCGCTGGTGAGTCCAATCGCGTGATCCTATTCCTGAGGAGCCGCGATGCCGTTCGCGAGACTTGGGATGGGGCACGGCTCGGGGTTGAGTCGGCACCGGAAACTTTGGGAGTCGACGAGGCCTACCCAATTACGGAACTAGCTACAAAGCTAAAGGAAATCTTAGCTGGCAAAGAACATCTGTACTACGCGCTCGGGAACGATGGCGCTCGGGATCAGCTCCTGTTGAGTACGCTGCAAGCGCTGCGTTCGGAGATTCGAAGGGGCGGTTCGTGGCCCATGAGCATCACCGAACCCGGCAAGATCATTCATGAGATGCGCTTGTTCAAAGACGACACCGAGATCGCCGCTCTGAAGCGCGCGATAAAGATTACCGACCAGGCGCATCGTTGCGTAATGCAAGTGACCCACCCTGGGAGCTGGGAGTTCGAACTCGAAGCAGTCCTGCGCGCCGAGTTTCGACGTCAGGGGTCGCCCAGGGTCTCCTATTCACCGATAGTCGCGTCGGGTGTGAATTCGACCGTGTTGCATCATCGAAGCAATGACCGAAAATCGCTTCCTGGTGAGCTTGTCTTGGTGGATGCCGGTTGTGAATTTGGCTATCAATCAAGCGACATTACGCGAACTTTTCCGGTTGACGGGACGTTCACTCCCATTCAGCGGTGCGCATATGAGCTGGTGCTGAAGGCTCAGGAGTGCGCAATTGGTGCGGTAAGGCCCGGCACGACCGTAGATGAAATTCACAATCTAACGGTTCGTGTCTTGGCACAAGGATTGTCGTCTTTAGGGATACTTCAGGGCTCTCTTGAGAGCATCGTCGAGACTGGTAGCTACAAAAAGTACTACATGCATCGCACCAGCCATTGGCTAGGCATGGATGTTCACGATGTTGGTCGATATCATTTTGGGGGTACGCCTCGACCGTTGCAGCCAGGCATGCTTCTGACGATCGAACCTGGCCTCTATTTCCCACCGAATGATCCTGAAGTCCCCGAAGGCTTGCGTGGGTGTGGGATTCGCATCGAAGATGACGTGCTCGTTACCTCTGATTCACACGTGAATCTAAGCCTTTCCATTCCGAAGGCAGTGGACGACATCGAAGCCCTCATGAGTCAGTCTGAGTCTGCCCTGCGATGATCCCCTACGTTCGCATAGCGGACTTGATTCTGATTCCGGCTGGTTTCGTTAACGGTTGGCCCTTGCGCGCAATTGCGCTCCGTCCGTTTGGCTTTCTGGTGGTGGCGGCGATCTGGTTTGGCATCGTGCTGACCTTGGTCCAGTCGCGCCGAATCGGGCTGCCAACGGCTGCGGTATGGTCCTATTTGGTTTGGGTCGTGGCATTCGGCTTTGTCGGAGGCCACTTCTTCGACTTGCTCTTTTACTATCCAGAAAGCATCAGCAAAGAACCCGGCGCGTGGCTCCGGTTGGAGCAAGGCCAGTCGAGCTTCGGTGGCTTTCTGGGTGCAGCGTTCGGCAGTTGGGCGTGGGCGAAGCGCTACCAGTGCTCCCCTTGGCCTTTTGCCGAGAGCGTGGCCAGTGCGTTTCCATCGGCATGGTTCATTGGCCGTCTTGGCTGCGCAGTGGCGCACGATCACCCGGGCCGGCTGTCCCTAAGCTGGTGGGCAGTGGCATATCCTGGGTCACCTCGGTTGGATATAGGGTTGCTCGAGGCGGTGCTGACCTTGCCGGTGGCGGTCGCTTGCCTTTGGTTGCGCAATCGACGCCGCCCTGAAGGCTTCTTCGTCGGTATCCTCAGCGTCTATTACGCTCCGGTCCGGTTCACGCTAGATTTTGCTCGTGCGGTGGACCTTGCCGGAGCCGACGCGCGCTACCTTTTCTTAACTCCAGCGCAGTGGGGTTGTATCGGGCTGCTCGTTGTCGGCGTGTTCGCCTTGGCGGGGGCAACTGCCCGGCGCCGCATCCAGCGTGGCGCAGTCGGGTGAGATTCGGTTCCACAGCCAGGAACGGCGTGTGGGTGCCAAAGGAACACTTTGGTTGAATCGTCGTGGTTCGACTTGACGGAACAATGACTGCGGATATCGTTTGAACTTGAAGATGTTCCTAGCCAATTTAAGGGTGGGATCGCCGTTTGGGTGGTTGCTCGGGAATCGCAGATGACAACAGAGGACGCACGCAAGCTATTTGTTGCGGGCCTACCAGACTCCATTACAGAGGAAGTTCTGCGCCAGCTTTTTCATGCGACGGGTGGCACGGTCCTTGAGGTTAGTTTACCGAAAGATCGCACGTCGGGTCGAACTCGTGGTTTTGGCTTTGTGACACTCGAGACGGTCGAGCAAGCGGAGCGTTCGCGAGCCGCTCTCGATGGGTCGGTGCAGGCGGGTCGCCCAATTTCTGTGCGACCTTTCCAAGGTGGGACCGCTCGACGTGAAGTGCGCGTCGAGAGCCCAGCGATTAACGTCCCAGTCTCGAGCCCAGCGGAAGATCGAACACTATACGTAGGCAATCTGCCCTATGACGCTACCGCCGAAGAAGTCGAAGGAGTGCTGACTCGGTGTGGCGTAACTCCAGTCCTACGCGTTCATCTACCGATTGGCCCCGATGGTCGTCCTCGTGGTTTCGGCTTCGTAACCTTGTCGAGTGCGGAAGCCGTACAGCAGTCGCTCAGTGATCTAGCGAGCGCGGATCTGCGCGGGCGACGAGTCATGGTGAAGGTGGCGCACCCGAGAGGCGCGGCGCCACCCACATCTGCAACGCGCCCCGGTGCTGGACCCGCGCGGCCAGCACTGCGCTCAGCGCAAAGCGACGGCAGCAGCCCAACTCGTTTCGAAGGTCGCGGCGATGAGACAATTGAGGCGGTCCCTCATCGCCCGGCGCAGCCATCCGGCGAGTTTGAAGAGGACGAGGAGGGAGCGCGGGTCGCGGCGGGCAAACGCACCGACAAGAAACGTAAGGGCGTTGCTGCGGCGGCCAAACGCAAAGGCGGGGCAGCTGACGAAAGCCGCCGGCGCGGTGGCGCGGCTTCGTGGCAGCGCTGGAAAGACTGGGACGAGGATTAAGGCCCCAAAGACGCAGATCAGGGCGCGAGCCAGTCAATCTTGTGGCCGGTTTTTCGCGTTGCGTTGAGCGGCGGATTGCGCCTCCTCATCATCGCATGCTAGGAAGGCCTGGCTTAGCCGGCTGGAAGCCTTGCGGGAAACCCATGTGACCCTGGAGGAGCCCGCTCCGCGAATTCAGCACCAAGCGTCAGAGAATCAATGATTTTCGACTGGCTATACGGATTATTCTCAAGCGACCTGGCCATTGATCTTGGCACGGCGACCACCCTTATTTATGTGAAGGGTAAGGGCATCGTTAGCTGCGAGCCTTCCGTGGTTGCGGTTCAGCGCGATGCCCGGGGCGACAAGCGCGTTCTGGCTGTTGGGCGTGAGGCCAAAGAAATGCTTGGGCG
>CAZCNI010000018.1:0-2330 GCA_964499765.1 uncultured Polyangiaceae bacterium | reverse complement strand
GGGGCGACAAGCGCGTTCTGGCTGTTGGGCGTGAGGCCAAAGAAATGCTTGGGCGATGCCCCAGTAATATCCAGGCCGTGCGCCCGTTGCGTGATGGCGTGATCGCCGACTTTGAGATTACAGAAGCCATGCTTCGTTACTTCATCGCTCGCGCACATAACCGCCGCACGCTGGTCAAACCTCGCATCATTATCTGCGTGCCTTTTGGCATCACGGAAGTCGAAAAGCGAGCAGTCAAAGAAAGTGCGGAAAGCGCTGGGGCGCGCGAAGTCTACTTAATTGAAGAACCGATGGCTGCTGCAATTGGAGCCGGTCTTCCAATTACTGAACCTAGTGGCAACATGGTGGTGGACATTGGGGGCGGGACCACAGAAGTTGCCGTCATATCGCTAGCAGGGATTGTCTATTCCCAAAGCGTTCGCGTCGGGGGCGACAAGATGGACGAGGCCATCGTTGCCTACATGAAACGCAAGTATAACCTTGCGATCGGCGAGCAAACGGCGGAACGCATCAAGATCAGCATCGGCAACGCCTATCCACTAGAGCAGCAACTGACGATGGAAGTGAAGGGACGCGACATGGTCGCTGGGGTTCCTAAAACCGTGGTCGTCAATTCGGATGAAATTCGTGAGGCACTGGCGGAACCCATTAACGCCATTGTCGATGCCGTACTGGTAGCTTTGGAACGCACCCCCCCGGAACTGGCCGCGGACATCGTGGACAAGGGCGTGGTTTTGACCGGCGGTGGAGCTCTGCTAAAGAACCTCGACGTATTGTTGCGTGAAGAAACTGGTTTGCCCGTCATGGTGAGTGACGACCCGATAAGTGCTGTGGTACTTGGAAGTGGAAAAGCGCTGGACCACATTGAATTGCTCAAGGAAGTCACGATCGGATAGCCACTATCGAGGGACGCTGCGATGACGACTCCGCTCCGGCGATATCGCGATATCGTATTGGTCGTGTTATTGTTGGCGGTGCCGTTCTTTTTTCTGCGCGCTAGTATCCGGCGTCCAGAAGAGATGAACCCGGTGGATCGCATGGTGTTGCGGGTAGCCGCACCGATCCAATTCTTTGCAGCAGCGGCGGCGCGGGGCATCTCCGGTATTATCGGCGACTACGTGTATCTGGTCGACGTGAAGGCTGACAATAACAAGCTAGCCTACGAGAACGCCCGACTGAAGAACAAAGTTCGCGAGATCGGCCAACTGCAGATTGAGAACCAGCGGTTGTCGCGACTACTCGGCTTGCGCGAAGCTATCCCCGATGAAGTAGCCAGTGCCGCCGTGATCGGCAAGAACACGACAGAGTACTTCAGGGTGGCAGCGTTGACCCTGGATACGGTTGGCGTGGCGATACGCGCCAACATGCCCGTCGTGTCGGTCGATGGTGCCGTTGGAACCGTCATGCGTGTGGACGGCGACCGGGTGGACGTGCAACTCACGGTCGACAGTGGTTTCGGCGTCGATGTTATTGTCGAACGCACAGGGGCTCGTGGTTTCGTGCGCGGGGTGGGTGATCCGGGCCGATATGCCGTTCGCGTCGAATACGTGCAGCGCACCGACGAGGTTGCAGTGGGTGACTTGCTCGTGACGAGCGGTATCGGCTGTCGGTTTCCGAAGGGAATTGCGGTGGCACGTGTTGTCCGTGTTGCCAAGCGCGACTTTGGCATTTACCAGGAGGTGGAAGCCGAGCCGACAGTCGACTTCTCGCGGCTAGATGCAGTGCTCATCGTACTCAGTGACCCCAAAGACTGCGCGCCGGTCGCGAAGCGCCGGCCGCGTTCATCCGGATAGGTAGGTATGCGCAATCTGCTTCTCCTGTCATTGGGCGTGTTGCTCATCTTGGTGCAGTCGAACTTGTATCGACTCCTTCACTTCTCGAACATCAATGGACTAACGCCCAGTCTGATCTTGCCACTGGTTCTGTTCCTTGGAGTGCACGAACACTCAATGGCAAGAGGCGCGATCCTCACGTTCGTTTTTGGCTATCTACTCGATCTCTTTGCGGGTGCGCCGATTGGCTTGTTCACCTTCATCTACGTATCCATCTGGTGGTTGTCGCGAATCACCGGCGTGCGGCTAACCACACAGACTTGGCTTTCCCGCGTGTCGCTCGGCTTCATCTTCACAATCGTGGAAGCCGCCATGGTGCTCATTTTGCTGGCGGTGTTCGGAAGTGACACTCGCCGGCCGCTCGAAATTTCCCGTTCCGTGCTGGCACATGCAGCATCAACTGCACTGGTTGCGCCGTTCGTGCTTCAGCTTGCGTTCCGATTGCATCAAGCGAGCATTTCTGCGAGTTCTTCGGCTGATGGAGGGACTCGATGAGTA
>CAZCNI010000017.1:0-12464 GCA_964499765.1 uncultured Polyangiaceae bacterium | reverse complement strand
TACTTTCACCAACTCGGCGATGTCCTTGGTTTCAATCAGCTCGTAGGTACCTGGGCGCTGGACTGCACCCGTGACTGACGCGACCAACGACTGGTAGGGCACCGTGATGATGTCGCCATCGTTGAGATATGGGTTGTTCGCCGTGTCACCCTGCAGATCGTATAGTAAAAGATCGGCCGGCAATTTCTCGCCGGTTCGGCGCGTGACCTCAACTCGACGAGTGGAGCCTGACGCGGGAATGTGTGGGTTACCCACAATTGGTCCCCCCGCATCAGCGAGTACCTTGGTCACACGGTCCGTAGCATGCGAGCGATAAATGCCGGGCTTTGCAACTGCCCCTACTACGTGGACCAGAAAGGTGCGCAGTTTTGAGAGACTCAGATCGAAATTGAGCCCAGGGTAATAGCGAGCGACAGCCTTGTGCAGGTCAATCGAGGCTTCTTTGAGCGACTTGTTCGCCATTTGGACATAGCCAACCCTTGGCACGAAGGCACGACCCGACGGATCGATTAAGAACTGAAAGGAGGTATTCTGTCGTCCCCAGAAATTGAGTTGAAACTCATCTCCCGGGCCGCACATGTACTTCTCTGGATTAACAGGCTCCTCGAGCGGCAGAGATTTCTCAACTTGCTGATCGGTCCCGACCACGGCTGATGCGCTCTGAGTGATTTCTCCTACACTGCCTTGCGGAGCCAGGCCGCCAAAGTCTGCGGCAGGCGCGGGTTGCGATACAAGAAGAACTCCGTTAAGAATTGCCAATCGAAATTGCGTTTTGCTGGCCATAGGGGCGAAGTCGGTAAGTGCTCAATAGAGCAGCTGTCATTTAGTGTTCGGTAAACGGGCCGATCCCGCTCCAATGTGTAGCATTTGCCGGATGGCGTCACCCGAACTTCTTTAAGACTCCATGTTCGAAGCGACGGAAGTATCCAGCGGAGCAGCATCGGCATCGCGAGCCTGCTCGATGAAACTGCGCATCAACGCTGGGTCCTTGTGGCCCGGCCTCCCGGCAAACTCCACCCCGCCCGCCACATCAACACCGAACGGGCGCGCGCGAACAATGGCGGATGCAACGTTGGTTGGAGTGAGCCCGCCCGCGACAATAATGCGGCGATTCTGAGCCGCATGTTGGACCAGGGACCAATCGAAACACTTACCGGTACCGCCGGTTACGCCATTGGCAATTGTGTCCACCAACAGCCGATCCCCGGGATAGTGCAACAAGTTGGCGGAATCACGCTCCCCTGTCACGCCAACCGCCCAGTATGCCCAACTGGGGAGGTGCCGCACCTCTGCAATGTCGTGGGGGCAGTGGAACTGGATACGATCCAGTCTAAACTCGTTTCGCAGCAACTCGGCCTGAGCAAGTGTCATCGCCTCCACGATGCCCACCAATTCCACACGCCCCCTTAGGGGCTCGGCGATGCGACTTGCCAACGCAGGCGAGACTCGTCTCTTGGAGCGAGCAACGAAGTTGAGCCCGATAGCGTCAGCACCGAGTTCAGCGGCGAGGAGCGCCGATTCAGTGTCGCAAAAACCACATAATTTGATCCAAAGCATTTGAACCAACCGTTTCCGTCAGGTGCCGAATCAATGACACGGGACTGCAGCGACCACCACCCCTAGAAGCCATCGGTGGCCCGCGATGCGTTGGTCGTCTTCCTCAACGTATCCACGCTTTCCTGCGTCTTGCTCGCCATCTGAGCTCCCCCCTGGAGCCCATTCGGCATTACGGAATCTTAAGCAACTCTTTGACGGTTGCAATCACCTGGGGAGCTTGAATGGGCTTAGTAATGTAGGCATTGGCCCCAAGCTGAAGCGCCCGTTGCCGATCTTCCTGCGAGCCCTCAGTGGTGATGATGATGATCGGTGTGTCCTTGTGATACGGGTCGCTACGGACGCGCTTGACGAGTTTCAAGCCATCCATGATCGGCATGTTGATGTCGGTGAGGATAATGTCATAGCGGGCCGAGGCTAACTTTCGCAGCCCATCCACACCATCGTCAGCTTCAGTCACTCGTAGGTTCTTCACTCGCGCGAGTGCAAACACAAGCAACTGCCGCATCATTGGGGAGTCTTCAACTATTAAACAAGAATATTCGGCCATATGAGTTTCACACGCTGAGGTCCATGAATGCTTCAAGCCCGGGGATGTGGCGCTCGGCTGCCGTGAACAGACTTGCACCAACCAGAGCCGCAGCAGCTTGTCGTTCCAACAGTGCGAACAGTTCGTAGTCGAGCGTTGCGAATCGATTCTTCTGCGCCAACGTCGAGAATATGGCAATCACGCCAACGACGCGATCATCAATCGACAGCGGCAACATCGCCGCAGGGCTTTCGATTGAACCCTGACTGGGGTCACTGTCAGCGTCGATCTGCGATTCACCAGAAAGGTGAACGTGACCAATACGTGATCCGCGGATTGGCTGATTCACTAAGTCTTCACCCGCTACTCCTTCCGCTGCAATGGGCACGAGTTCAGTGCCGTCAGCGTTGGCGAAGTAAACGGCGTATGATTCAGCGCCGATCAGTTGTGCCAGCACCTCTTTGAGTCTTCGCATCACACCGCGCGGCGACAGGCTCGTGTGCAATTGATTGCTCGCGACGTAGAGATTCACCAGGTTGGAAAATTCGCTCTCCACTTGTTGAAAGCTCTCTCCGAATCGGCTCCCATTCTCTTCGACTTCACGCACGTGGGAGAGCAACTTCTGCTTCTCTTCTTCGAGGCTCTCAATTCTTGCCAGCAGTTCGCGAACGGCATCGTCCTTTTCGACTCGTGCCCGCAGTGAGGTATTTTCCCTTTCCAGCTCGGCAACCCGCGTAATGAGGCGCTCGTGCTCGACCAGAGCCTCTTCAGTCCAGCGTGAGCCTCGGCTGAAGCTCTGCATGATGTGCTCCCGCTCCCTATCGAAATTCGATTGAGCAGGGTCACTGGGTGGTTTGGATCGATTTTGATTCGAATCAGTCATTGCTGACTCCGAGAGATCGGAAACCGATCTCATGCCAAGTGACGCTAACACGTTGCGATGCCTGCCGAGAATTACGCAATCACTCAACTGAACCACCCGAACCGGTACGGCCAGCCGTTATAGCGCAACTATCCCACCCTGATGCGCAGTGCACTTTTGGACTGCAGCTGTCAGTTCTATTGCGCAAACAGAAGGGATTATGGCTATCATGCTAGAATCCCATGCCTGACGTCGAAATTCCTGCTGACTTCGAGTCCATCCAACGGCTACTCGACAGCGGGGATATTGAGAATGCCCGCGAAATACTCGCTGGGACCGAGGCGGGCGACGAAGCCTACACCGTCTTACGTCTGAAGCTGGCGATGTTAGAAGGCTCGCTTACCGCCAATGTGGCTCTTCAGAAACTGATCCAATTAATGCGCACAGAACCCAATTGGCCTGGTGCTCGATCGCTGTACCAGGAAGCCTCGAAATTGGCCTACACCGAGCGACAATCCTCGGCATCACATTCTCACGTGCCACCGCCCGTGGGTCCCAAGGACAAGTAGCAGAAGGTTGATTCGAAGTCGCCTCACCGAATCCAGTCGCTGAGGGGCGACGATATCGTGCGCTCGACTCTGCGTAACTCTGCAACGGAACGTGCCCGCGTGAGCAACATTGCGATTTTCAGTTCCGTCTCAACACGCCGCAGGTAGCGAAGCGCGCCAGCTCGGCCTGACTCGTGAAGTTCTTTTAGAACCGGACGAGCAAGGCCAGCCGCGTGTGCGCCCAAAGCCAATGACTTGGCAATATCGAGCCCACTCACGATGCCGCCGGTGGCGATAACGGTGCTCATGCCCGCTGACACGCAGTAGACGACGCTTGCAGCGGTCGGGATGCCCCAATCGCGAAAGAGTTCCGCCGAAGCCCGGTTCTCGGGCGCCAAGCGCTCACCCTCGACGGCCACCCATGACGTGCCTCCAGCCCCGGAAACGTCAACGTGACAGATACCCCGCTCCACCAGGCGTCGTGCGACACCAAGAGATAATCCGCACCCAGTTTCCTTCACGACGACCGGAATGTGCAGCTCACTATTGATGCGCTCGATCGCATCGAGGATACCGCGAAAGTCTCGATCGCCTTCGGGCTGCACCAGTTCCATCGCTGGGTTGAGATGGACACACAATGCATCTGCGTCAATCTCACGAACCATCTGAACGATGGCTGCAGTGTCGAGGTGTGCGGCCTGCACTGCCCCCAAGTTTCCAAGAATGAGACAGGTCGGTGCGAGCTCACGTACCGCGTATGTGCATGCGACGATCGGGTCGAGCAACATGGCGCGCTGGCTACCGACACCAAACCCGTAGCCGCACTCTTCGGCAATCGAGGCTAACTCACGATTGATTGCGCGCGCGCGGTCATTGCCGCCGGTCATGGCCGCAATAATGATGGGCGCACGGAGCTGCTTGCCTAGCAGCTGGACTCGAGTATCCACGTCATCGAGGCTCAGCTCTGGTAGAGCATCGTGCATTAGCTCGACGCACTCGAGTAGGTTCGATTTACGAAATCCAACATCGGACCCAATTGAGAGATCGAGGTGGTCGTTCTTGCGACTAGAAATGTCGGCCATTAGGTATGCAGGGACCTCATAGTACGCCTCCAATACACTTCAAAATCCCGGCTGCAAAGCCCCGTCACATTTCCGTCCCCGAGCCCTGTGCAAGTTGCTAACCTGGCCGCCCAACGTGAGCACTCAAGCAGAGGGCCTCGAAGCCCGCCAACAACACAGAGAAACTGCACCCGGCCGCTTGTTTTTGGACTTTACTCGGCGCTTACAGCCCACTATCCAACGCTGTCTAAAGCAGCACCTTGCTGCTGAGTTGACTCGGCTCCGCCCGCTCGGGCCCGAAGCCGTGACTGCCTGTCGGGCCCTGACTGACGTCTGTCTGCGTGGAGGCAAGCGCCTCCGGGCCGCGCTCGTTGTCGCCGGAGGTCAGTGTTTTGGCAGACGAGCGGACAACGAGTTGCTGCTTGAGATGGGCGCCGCAGTTGAAGTGCTTCACACGTACTTTCTGGTGCATGACGATTGGATGGACGGAGACTTGAAGCGACGCGGCGGACCAAGTGCACACGCGCAGCTGCGCAAAACCTATGGTCAATCGAAAGGCGATGCGGCAGCTGTGCTCGCTGGCGATTGGGGAGCCACCATCGCCAATGACTGGATGACCCAGATGCGCATCGCTCCTCGAAGTTTGGCCCGCGTTCTGGGTGCGTTCGCAGCAATGCAGCGTGCTGCGCTCGGCGGGCAGATGCGTGATGTCTTGGCGCAAGACAAGCGTATCGAGCTGACGTATCGGTTGAAGACGGCCAGCTACACCGTTGAAGGGCCACTAGTCCTAGGTGCGCTGGTCAGCGGCGCCAGTAGCCAACAACTCGAGACCCTGCGCCGTTTCTCTTTGCCCACGGGCGTGGCCTTCCAGCTGCGGGACGATTTGATCAGTCTTTTTGGTTCGTCCAAGCAGACGGGCAAGCCATTCGGCAGCGATCTGCGTGCGGGAAAACGTACTGTGGTGGCGCTGCACGCATTGGCTGCGGCAACCGGCACGGAACGAAGGACGATCGAAAATGCATTCGGCAATCCCAAGGCAACCGTGAGCGACCTCCGGGCGGCCGTTGCCTCGATTGACCGCGTGGGCTCCCGGCTCCATGTGGAAAGGCGTATTGCGCGACTGACCGCGGACGCTTGTCGCACGCTGCAGCAACCGTGGATCTCCGAATCAGCCCGTGCGCTTTTGACTTCGTCGGCGTTCGCGCTAGCGATGCGTTCGCACTAGTCAGTTGCAAGGATCAGTCTGGTTTCTCGCATGGCAGCAGCAAGTGGTAAAGTCATTCTTCTCGGCGAGCATGCGGTCGTGTATGGACACCCGGCGCTTGTGGCCGGCATCGAGAACGGTGCAGAAGCTGCAGTGACGCGCGCCGCGGCGAGCTCGATCACTGTCGGAGCGCACACCGAGACCACTGACCAAGGGACGCTCGGCGCGGCACTGGGTGCGTTGTTGGCAGCACTCGACGCGCCTCCTGTGCGAGCGCATGTTCATTTGCACATCCCGGCGGGTTGCGGGCTTGGAGCATCGGCGGCAACCGGGGTTGCAGTGGCGCGAGCAACGCTCGAGCTGCTGGAACCGATGGGCACGGAATCGCTGACCCGACGCGACGCGATTCTCCGTGCCGCGCAAGCATGGGAAAAGGTATTTCACGGTAATCCGTCGGGCATTGACGCTGCGGCGGCGACCCTCGGCGGCTGCTTTGCATTCAATCGCACCGGCGGACCGCAGGCGATTGCCGTTGCAAGTCCGCTCCAACTGGCCGTGGCCATTGCAGATGCGCCAGCTTCGACCAAAGCCATGGTCGACCAAGTGGCGGAGCGACGCGCTGCTGATCTCGATCGTATCGACAGCGTATTCGCAACCATTGCTCGGCTGGTGAAAGCAGCGATGCGCGCCATCGAGGAGGGTTCGGCGACGCGGCTCGGTGAACTGATGAATCAGAACCACGCGTGTCTTCAAGAGCTGGATGTTTCGACCCCTGCGCTCGATAACGCGTGCGATTGGGCACGCGGCGCCGGAGCTCTCGGTGCAAAACTGACTGGCAGCGGAGGCGGGGGTTGCGTGATTGCCCTCTGCGCTGAAAGCCCGCGAACGGTGTTGGATGCCTGGTGCAGTCGAGGACTTTCCGGTTTTCCGGTGGTCGTCCGGTAAGTTGCTGAGCTCGTTCTCGCAACTCCAGGCTTTTCCAGGGGGGCATGGACGAACCTTAGACGAACCTTGGATTCACCTCGGACCTACGCCAGACCAAGAATGGGGGGACAGAGAACCTCGGGAGGGCCTAGGCCAAGGAATACGCCTGGCAGCTTACCAGGTAACCAATGGGCAATCCGGCCGCTGGTTGCGACATTATTGGGTTGTGTAGAGCAACCGGGGCCCTACCCTGCACAGGGCGCTCAGAACGACTGGCTCCAGAAAAACAGGCTGCAAGGTTCCTTCATGCTTTCTCAACGCTGTGCAACAGCGATCGCCCACTCAAACATTGCCCTCATCAAGTACTGGGGAAAGCAGCCGCGACCGGGAAACTTCCCGGCGGTGCCTAGTCTATCATTGACGCTCGACGGCTTGTTCACTCGAACCAAGGTCGAATTCGACGCTAGTCTCGATGAAGACGAACTCTGGTTGGACGAAAAGCAGGTTACGGGCGCGCAACTCGACCGAGTCAAGCGCTTGCTCGATTCCGTTCGCGAGTCAGCGTCGTTGGAACTGCGGGCGCGAGTCGGATCAGCCAACAACTTTCCGACTGCATCCGGACTGGCCTCGAGTGCCTCTGGTTTTGCAGCACTTGCTCTGGCTGCCACTCACGCAGCCGGGCTGAACTGGCCAACGCACGCAGTGAGTGCGCTGGCGCGTGCGAGCTCTGCGTCAGCCGCACGCTCGCTGTTTGGCGGTTGGGTCGCACTCGACAAAGATGCAAACGCAGCCGAACCCGTCTTTCCCGAGAACGCGTGGGATGTGGCGCTGGTCATTGCAGTGACCGACAAGGGCCCCAAAGCAATCGGCTCCACTGAAGGCATGAACCGCTGTTCGCAGACCAGTTCGGTTTATCCCACTTGGCTCGAGCAGGGGCCGCTCCTCTTCAACCAAGCGCGTCGAGCGCTTGAGCAATGGGACTTGCCAGCGCTCGGACAAGCCATGGAAGCGAGCACTTGGCTGATGCATGCAACCATGCTTGCAGCGCAACCCGCGCTGGTTTACTTGGCCCCCGCGACGCTTGAGATCATCAAAACGGTTCGAGAACAGCGCAGTGCAGGCTTACCTGCCTATTTCACCACTGATGCTGGACCGCACGTCAAGGTCCTGACTTTGGCTTCACACGCCAAGCAAGTCTGCGACCTGCTTCGGGGCCTCAGGGGCGTAAACGAAGTGATTGTTTGCCGACCCGGGCCCGATGCGCGCATTGAATCAACTACAGCACAAGGCGGACCCGCATGATCACTCGTGCTCCAGGCAAGCTAGTGCTGTCAGGTGCTTACAGCGTGCTCGAGGGAAGCCCTGCTCTGGTGACGGCCGTTGACCGTTACGTAGTTGCAGACAGCGGTAGAGTCGCTGAATGGCTGACACCCGAAGTTACTGCAGCAAAACTCCGGTGCAAACCCTGGTTCGACGCCAGCGCCCTGCGCATGGAGGACCGCAAGATTGGCCTTGGCTCGAGCGCTGCCATTCTCGTGGCGTCGCTCGCGGCCGATCTGCTCGAATCCGGTGAAGTCACCAATGGGCGGCAATTGGCTGAAAGCGTCGTAGAACGGGCAATGGTCGCGCACGCGGTGGTTCAACCGCTCGGCAGTGGCATTGACGTGATAGCGAGCTGCTTTGGCGGCACCTTGGTGACCCAACGCGTGCAAGCGTCCATGTCTCACGCACCGGTGATGCTCCCCGAGGACGTGTACTTCGAGGTCTGGGCTGCACCGTACGCGCAAAGCACGCACAACATGCTGGCATTACTGCGAAGCTTCCAGCACAGCCAACCAAGCCTGTATTCGCGCCTCATCGCGGAGCAAGCTGCAGCTGCCGAGCAGACGCTCCACGCGCTGCGGACTCGGCAGAGTGCGCTTTTCGTTGCCTCGTTGGCGCGACAGGAATCAGCACTCGACGCGCTCGGTTGCAACGCGACAATGCCCATTGTTACCGAGGAGCTGCGTTTGCTTGCAACCAGGGCGGCCAATGAATCGGCTGCCGTGCTACCTGCAGGCGCAGGTGGTGGAGATGTGGCTATTTTTGCGGGGATTCAACCCCCTTCCCCCGAGCTGCGCGCGCTGATGGCCCAGTTAAACCATGCTCGCTTGGACCTGTCGTTGAGCGCACGTGGAGTACATGCAGTCAACAAAGAGTGCTAGCAACCGGCAACGCCGTGTCCCCCCCTGAAAGTCGCATCCCTGGGTTCTATCGACTGCCGTTGCTTGAGCGCCTGCAGCACCTTGCCGAGCGCCTGGGCGTGCCGCTGGACGAACTCAAACAGCGATTGGCGCACGGCGGCCTGAGCGCTGATGTCGCGGACAAGACGATCGAAAACGCCATTGGGGTTTACGGACTGCCCCTGGGGCTTGCGCTCAATTTCCGCGTCAATGGGGTGGATCGCTGGGTCCCGATGGTCGTCGAGGAACCGAGTGTGATTGCCGCAGCGTCGAACGCCGCAAAAATGGTACGCGCCTCCGGAGGCTTTTTAGCGTCCATGCTCGACACGTGCATGACGGGGCAAATTGAACTCCGAGCGGTTGCCGATCTGACTCGGGCCCGGCAGGCTATCGAAGCCGCTAAAGCACAACTACTGCAGATTGCGGCCGACGCCACGCCTTCACTGGTAGGCCGCGGTGGCGGGCCTCGCGACCTTGAAGTGCGGGAGCTTGGCCCAGACACGCTGGTCGTTCACATCTATGTCGATTGCCAGAATGCCATGGGCGCCAACCTGGTCAACACGATTGCCGAGGCGCTCGGCCCCGAACTAGCAAGGCTTACTGAGTCACAACTGGGGCTGCGGATCTTGACGAATCTCTGTGACCGGCGGCGCGTGCAAGCCAGTTGCCGAATCGAATTCGCGCACCTGGTATCGGTTCGCGCCGACGATGACCTGGCAACGAACCAAGCCAGCGGGCGCGCGGTTGCCGAGGCCGTCGTGGGTGCGAGCCAATTCGCCGAGCGTGACCCCTATCGCGCTGCTACTCACAACAAGGGCGTGATGAATGGGGTTGATTCAGTGGTGATTGCCACTGGCAATGATTACCGAGCCGTGGAAGCAGGGGCGCACGCCTATGCTGCGCGAACAGGCCGCTACCAGCCACTAGCAAAATGGACCTTGGGGGACGAGTGCTTGCAAGGCAAAATAGAAATGCCTTTAGCCCTCGGCATTGTGGGAGGCACGATTCGGATCCACCCTACGGCGCAGTTGGCGCTTGCCTTGCTGGACGTCAAGAGTGCGTCAGAACTTGCGGAGGTCGCTGCGTGTGTGGGGCTAGCCTCGAACCTGGCCGCGCTCCGGGCACTTGGTACCGTGGGGATTCAGAGTGGACACATGTCGTTGCACGCCCGCAGCGTGGCCGTAGCCGCCGGAGCCGAACTCGGAGAAGTGGATGCAGTCGCTCGGCTTCTAATCGCCGGCACCGTCATCAGCGAGTCAGCTGCTCGAGCAATCATCGAACACATCCGCAGCAATGCAGGAGAAAGACCATGACTGTCGCGTCCAACGTGCCGTACTCCGACTTGCTGCGGCCAGAGTTGGCTGAATTGAAGTCGTACGTCCCCGATCTATCCACGTATCCAATTCGCCTTGACGCCAACGAGGCCCCTGCCCTGCTGAGCAGAGAGGCACGAGAAGAACTGGCGTCCGCGGTCTCGAACTTCGCCTGGGAGCGCTACCCTGACCCAACGGCAGCCGCACTGCGTGAAGCCCTCGCCAAGCGCTGCGGCATGTCAATCGACGAGGTCATCGTGGGCGATGGGAGCGACGAGCTGATTACGTTGCTGCTCACGGCTTTCTGCTGGACCCGTGACCTTGCCAAACCACCCACGATACTGACGGTGAGCCCGACGTTCGTGATGTACAAACTTGCCGCAAAAGCCCGCGGCTACCGAGTGATCGAAGTGCCACTCGATGAAGACTGGGACATCGCGGAGCAGAAGACACTCAGTGCCCTTGAAGTCGCACCGCCGCAACTGCTCTTCCTGGCTAGCCCCAATAACCCCACCGGTAATCTGCTCAGTCGGGATCGGCTCGAGCGAATCCTAAAGGCAGCGAGCAATTGTGTCTGCGTAGTTGACGAGGCTTACATCGACTATGCTCCCAACACTCAGCTGGAGCTGCGCAAGCAATTCGCGAATCTGCTTTTCCTTCGAACACTGAGTAAGATTGGTTTTGCCTCGCTGCGCGTTGGCTGGCTAATGGGGCCACGTGCTCTGATCCGTGAGCTGGACAAGGTTCGCCCCCCCTACAACTTGGCGGGCCCGAATCAGGCGCTGGCTCGATTGGTCGTGACATCAATCAGCCCGGCGGTTTCTGAGGTCGTATATTGTGTAGTTCAAGAACGTGACCGGCTCGCCGAAGCAATTGCGAACATCGACGGGTACGCGGTGTCACCAAGCGCTGCGAATTTCTTGTGGGTCAAAACGCGCGAGCCCGCACAAGTCGTCTACGACGCGTTGCGGGCGCAAGGGATCTTGGTGCGCAGTTTTCACGAGCGCGGAGGGCGGATGGCAAACCAACTACGAATTACCGTTGGGGCCAGCCACGAGAACGACCAGCTTCTGGCTGCGCTGGCCACGATTCGATAAATCATGCACGCACTACGCACGTGTTCGATTCTGGCGAAACGTCTCTTGCTGGCAGTATTGCCGGCTAGTCTGGTACTCCTGGTCGGTCTCCCCGGATGTCAGGGCGAACAAGTGGTACGCGTCAAAGACGGCCGCGCGTACCACGAGCGAACCATTGCTCCAAAGGCCTACGCGGCCTACGCGCGTGCGCGACTTTACGAATCGCAGGGCAATAGCGCAGAGGCCATGCGCGAGTACGAGCGCGTGCTCGACTTGGACAATCGCGCCGGCCAGGCATGGACCCGACTCGGAGCGATTCAGTGCCGCACCAACCCCAAAGCGGCCGAACGCGCCTGGCAACGAGCCAGCGAAATTTCCGCAGAATCGTCGCAGCTTTGGGTCGAGCGAGCCCGCTGCGCACTCGAGCGCGGTGAGCTCAGACAAGCGGAAGACTTTGCTCGCCGCGCCCTTGAATTTGCTCCTTCACAACCTCAGGTGTCATTGCTCTGCGCAAGCATCGCGAGCCGCCTTGGCAACTCAGAGCACGAGACCCAACTGCTGTTCGGGGCGCTTGCAATGCACCCTGCCAATGTTGAGCTTCTGATTGCTCTCTCGACTTCACCGACCCAGCCTCCTGCGTATCAACGGTATGCAGCCCGGCGGCTCATTCGCCTGCGACCGATTGACGAAGCCTGGGTACCCCCAGTGTACTTCGAAAAGGCTCACCTGCGCCCTGCACAGCGGGTGAGCGTTCTGCAACTACAAGAGCAGTTCGAACAAGCACTGCTGCAGCAGAGTAGCGATGAAGCGCTGCGGACTGCCGCGCTACTTGGGGTAAGCAACGACCGATTGGCGCTCGCTGCGCTACTCTGGGGCTTTGACTCGCTTGCAGCCCAGCAGGCTGGCGTACTGCTCGCCCTCAACCCGAGCGATGCCTCTGCTTGGCTGATAGCGCTACTGGTAGCCGACCGCTCTGGAGCGACACAGAAGTTCAACGAGCTGTTGGCCCGTCCACCGCAGTCGAGCAGCAAACTCGAACCCGTACTGCTGCAGGCACTTTTCGCATTGATTCAGCGGCGCACCCCACCGGTGATGCGCTGAGTTACTGCTTGTTGCTGCCGCTGCTGCTGCCACCGCTGCTGCTGCCGCCGGCAATGCGTTGAGTTACACC
>CAZCNI010000016.1:0-12479 GCA_964499765.1 uncultured Polyangiaceae bacterium | reverse complement strand
TCCTTCCGTGGGCAGCCATTCCGCCCAGTAGCCTTGGGCTTATTGAAGTGCCAAGAGCGCCTTGCCTGCACGCCGCGAAAGAAGGGAGGCAGATTCGAACTTGCGCTTGACATTCAACACATTTTGGGCCCGACCCCCTCGGTCACGAGCGCTTTTCCGTCGCTTTGGGCGGCAAAGGGGACATATATAGGGGCGCGGACGGCAGATCGACCGTCGGTCGGTTTGCGGGCATTTTTATCACGAAGCGTGGGCCTTTTGTTCCCCGGTCAACCCGATGGATACTGCCGCCGTGTAGTTCGATAATGGACCGAGCGAGACCCATTCCAAGTGCCAGACCACGATGCGTCGAATCGCCTTTGCCCGCATTTGGAGAAAATGGAATTTCGAGGGCGAAACCAATCAGGTTTCCTGGGAGCGGTGCAATATGGAGTCGAACGATGCCCCCCGGCACGCTGCGACCAGCGTGCCCGACGAAAGTCGCCAGCGCGTTCGAGAATCGGACCCTATCTACTTCTACTGTGCCCACACCCCCTACGATGTCTCCAATTACGTCTACGGGATTGTCGCCAGCCAGGTGTCTTCCCTTCTCGACGATGTCTGCGACTAGGTCGTCAATATTTACTGTGTCACGAACCAGCTGAAGTTGCCGGGCTTCCACGCGCGCGGCGTCCAGAATGGTCTCAATTAGTGCCAGCAATTCGCGACCACTGCGGTCAATGACTCTGAGGCTTTCTTCTTGCTCGGACGTCAGAAACTCATTGTGTAACACCATCTCGGTGAAACCCAAGATCGAGTTGAGCGGGCTCTTGAGGTCGTGGCTGACGGAAGCGAAGAAGAGACCACGCATACGGGCGGTGGCTTCGCCCATTTCAATTGCACGCTCTTGAGCTTGAGCAAAGATGCGGAATCGACCGGCAAGTTTCTCAACGGACGCGCTGAGCTCGGCCACCACGGCAAGTCGCGGTGAATAGGCAACGTGCTGGTTCTCCGCCACGATCAGCCGGGTGTCCAAGGAACGTACTTCACGCGTTGCCGTGGCAAGGTCCTGCACGAGGAAACGCCCGAGGCGTGTGCCGAGCCAGGCTGCTGTCAGCACGGCCGCCGCCGTAACACACCACGCGATCCAGCCGACACCGGCGAAGCGCACAGGGGGTAGTCGGACCGTGACACTGCCTGAGTCGAGTGGGGCAACGAGCTCCAATTCACCTCCGGGCGTGTGCCTCCGCAGATACGCTTTGCGCTCCGGTGACCACGAGATGTCCAAGCCGAACTGCTTGGCCAGTTCTGATGCCTCCGTGAGGCCTGCCATCTTGACCACTTCCGGCGACTCTTCGAATGTGCTTCGTGCTACCGCCAGAGCGGTGGACTCGCGCTGTTGTTCGTCGGCGTGATGGATATGCGAACTGACCACCAGTGTCGAACCGAGTGTTACGAATCCTACTGGCGCAACGACAGCGATAATGAGCCGATAACGGATGCTCCGGTTTGCCTGTCGAGATTGCTCAGCCGTGCTGACGAGGTCGGCCATAACGGACAGCGGCGCCAGTTCCGTGATGGCGAGGAAAGTGGCGCGAAGCGTGGCATGAAGAGGCAGAGCTGCGGCCGATACGACCAACATAGCGAGTAGCGCTACGCTAAAAGTGGTTGCCGGGTCGAGCAGGTCGGGGCGCGCCGTCAGCGACACGATGACGATACTCACAGCGTTGGCGAGTAACCAAGTTACCGTGGATCGGTAAGCCTCACGAGTGAGACCACTCAGATCTTGCGTTTCGATTGCACTCGAGCCAAGGGCCAGGGCTCGTAGAAGAAAGCGATACTGATGAAGCGCGACTAACGACCGTGCTGGTGCAACTACGGCGGCGAGCACAATGGCTGACCCGAGCATTTGGGTGCTGGCATCGGCAGCCTTTGCTTCGAGGACCAACAGCCACCGGATTGCCAGCACAATGAGAAATACGATCAGCGAAGCGAGCATCTCGATTCCGAGCACACGAAGGGCGACGCGGTTGACATGGGAACTCATGACTGACCTCCGGCCGTGGGGATGCGGCCCGCTGAGTCACCGTGTCTTTCTTCATTCCAGTGTTCGCTGTCGCGTTTTGCGGGCAACACCAGCGTAAACGTCGAGCCTTGGCCCAGAGCCGTCTCTAGCCGAATGCCACCGCCATGCATCTCAATCAGTCGTCGACTGATGGCGAGTCCGAGTCCCGTGCCCGAGCGGCGCCAACGTTGCTCACCTGATTGGCGGTACTCTTCGAAAATGGCTGCCCGATCACTAGGCGCAATACCTGGGCCTGTATCGGAGACTGCAATTTCCACGGTTTGCTGCTCCGTGCGCGACACTTCCACTCTCACCCATCCTTGCTGGGTGAATTTCACGGCATTGCCGATCACGTTGTTGAGTATCTGCCGCAGTCGCCGCTGATCAGCCCACGCTGCAATGTGGTTGCCCGTTAGTCTGAGCTCGAGTCCCTTCGCCTTGGCCGTGACGTGGATCTCCTTGACCACTGTTTGTGCGACATCGAGCACATCGACCTGTGTTCGTGTCAATCGAAGTTGACCGGACTCGATTGCCGAAAGGTCGAGGATGTCATCGATGAGCGCTGCCAGATGGCGGCCGCTCGTGTGCACAATGGTCAGATTTTCAGCGGCCTCCTGACTCAAGGGGCCGTCCACCTCAGCCAGCAGCACGTCCGTGAAACCCAAGATCGCATTGAGCGGTGTGCGAAGTTCATGGCTCAGGGCTGCTAGAAACGCTCCCCGGTCCCGGTCGAACGTGAGGGTTCTCTGCAGGTCCTGCCGGTAGCGCTTTTCCGCCTGTGAAAAGCGCGCGACCAGCTCATTGAATGCACTCGTCAGAACGCCCACGGCGTCCGGCGATCGGACAGGAATCGTTTGCCCAGAGGGCTCGGCCTCGCGCGCCGACATTGTGCCGATGCGTGCCCGAACATAGTCGACGTCAGCATGAACGTTACGCGCCAAACTGTAAGCAACGAGCATGGCCGCGCCGATGAATAGAAACGACAGCAGACCGAGGGAGGTGACCATCGGGACCGCCGGTGTGGGGGGCTTGGGCGCGCGCGCAAACACCAGAAGACTGGAGAGCTCACGCGGCGTTCGGACGGGGGAAGCCGCATAGCTCACGCGCCCCAGTTGTGTGTTGGTGATACCGGTCTCATTGACCAGCATAGCGACGATGTCACGTTCGGAAGGGGGCCGCAGCGTGCTGTCGACCAAGATGGTCCCGTACGTATCGACTAACAATATTTCTACGCCCGCACGTCGTGCGGCGCGCTCGATGACAATACCCCGTTGTTCCGAAGGTATCGCGCGTAGCCGCTCGGCCAGCAAGGCCCCGAGCGCCTGCGCTTCGTGTAACGAGTATTCGTCACTGTGGTTCGATAGCGTACTGAAACTCAAGATCCCGAAGATCGTGGCTGCCAGAGTCCCCAGGACCACGACGATGGTCGGGGCCAGACTGACGAAGGGTAGGGGACGCAATTGCCAGCGCACCACCAGAGGCTACCGCTTGCGCTAATGCCGATCGACTCCAAAGAGCCGCTCTACTTATTGGTCGTGAGCTCCTAGGTTTCGGGAGCAGGGTCCGTAGCCAATCTGGAAAAGACGGCGTGATCTAACCATCGCGAATCCACGAATTCAGCTTGGCGAGCAATCCCTTCGAAATTAAATCCCAGCCGGGCGATGACGGCTAGACTTGCGTAGTTGGTGGTTGCGGCAGCGCACCTAACGCGATGGACCCCGGCCCGCTGAAATGCGAAGTACAAAGATGCGCCGGCCGCTTCCGTCATGTACCCGAACCCACAAGCATCGAGGCGCAACCAGTAGCCAAGCTCACACGAACGGTGCAAGTGAATGCAATTGTCGAAGCCGAGCAAACCGAGTAACCGCTGCTGTGACCGGTCACGAATCAAGAAACGCAAGGAGCGGCCGCTGTCCCAATCCGAAATGCTGGCGCTGGCAAACCGAATGCTGGCTTCCTCTGAATCATTGTATGGAACCCAAGGAAGCCAGCGCTGCAGATGTTGGCGAGACCCATCAATGGCTTCCCAGAGTTCAGTTGTGTCTGCCAGGTCCATTGGCTTCAGTTCCAATCGCGCCGTTACGATCGGGTTGTTCTTCAGGTATGTTCGCGAAGGAATGTTGAGCATGACGTCAGGAAGTAGTCTCTGGGCTCACTGAGAGTTAGCGGCACATTCGACGCGGGCCAGCATGGCTTCGAGTCGTCCGGCTTCGTAGTCTCGCCAGGCAACGTACCATTGGTTTGCGATCCTTGCCGGGGCCACTTCGGGGTAAGGTTGTACGTCTCTGCCGCTCACCTTCGCGATGACGCTTGGCTGGTTCAGGCCGCTGCGCGTTGCCAATACCATCTGTACACGCGCCACCTCTTGAACCTGGGTTGGTTCGTACCAAACGACGGCCGCCTGCCCAGCAATGGCAGTAACCGTTGCCCGAACTCCATGAGACCCGATACTTTTCTGCCAGATTACCTCACTCGATTTCGGATCGAGATAAGCAATCTGTATTCCCGAGTTGTCGTTCCAGGCGGCAACACAGTAGTCAACGTGGCAGGCGATTCGGATGTCGTCGGAGTGCAGCAGTGCCTTGTTGGTCGTCCTGGCAGTAGCATGAGTGCCCCCGTCCACATGCAGATCGCTAACGTTGGTGGGTGCCGCCTCAAGCTGCTTTGGCTTCGTTGCAAACCGATCCTTGTCGGTAGCCTTGGTCTTGTTTGAGCCAAGGCCGGACTGCAGTTCCGCACTGCCAAGGTCAATACTCATCCATTGCACCTTCTTGGTCGTCTGTTTGCGCAGCACGAAGGCTATATTGAGGTGGCCTGCAGCTATCGCCACCGATGGTTTGACGGCGCCAGGCTTGGAATTCCGATCGGGACTTAGTGCGGTGAGTTGGACTACGCTGCCCATGGGTGCAAGGTCACGATCGAGATGTCGCGCGACCAAATTGGTTGCACCCCCCAATGAGTCATCTTCCCACACGACCCAGAGAGTACCATCGGGCGCAGCAGCCAGTGAAGGTGAGTAGTTGCTGCGTCCAATGGGCCCCACCCGTCTCGCTGCGCTTGATGCGTGACCTTGCGCGTCTACAGTTCGCACGAACACACCCGGTTCACTGCCGACGCCGTTCCAGAAGAGTAGCGCAATACTCGACCCGACCTGAACCAGCTGGGGGTGTCGCGCATTGGCCGCTTCCGGGGCTACCATAACGGGTTTGTCTTTGGGATTGAGATTGGCGTCGAGCAGCGTCGTGAATACTTGCCGTTGCGCCCACCCGACCAAAGTACCTGCATCCGTATCGATAACGGTTGGTCGTGATACGTCTGAACCAGATTTCGCAAGCTCTTCGCTTGAGTTTGCCGTGAGGGGTCGGGGATGCGCCAGTGCCGCGAGATGACAGGGTGAGTTGGGATTGTCGAGCGCCATCCGAAGGTGAGAACGGAAGTTCTTGGCTACGCCTTCTCCGCCGTTATGGATGGCCAACTCCAAGTCCGAAAAAGCTTGCTGGAAGTCGCCGTGAATGATTGCCTCCTGGGCGTGCAGGATGGCTTCGGTGTAGGGCACACCGTCAGGGTTGCGCGATGTCCCTGTCGGAACCTGAGCGCCTGAACTCGGCGAATGTCCCGTAGTGGGGTTGCCGGAGAGTACACGCTTCCAGCTGCGATAGCCGTAGAATAGGCCAGTAACTGCAGCTGCGATGACGAGCAGTGCCCAGAGCCCACCTCCGGAACGGTGGCGGCCGCCGGGGCTGGCAGCTGGTTGCGATGGCATTCCGCTAGCCTTCGGGCTTGAGCGTGCCGCGCCACTCATTTGAGAGTGAGCCGCCGCCCCCTTGTGGGGGGGCGCGTTCGGAGGCCCGTTTGCGTCGTTCGATAGACGACTGCTGAGCTCATCGACGTCCACCAGTAGTGAAGGTGTCTGTACGGCGGCTTTGTCGGCGGGAGCGAGGACTTCCGCAAGGGCGAGTGCAAATTCGCGTGCCGTCTGAAAACGCTCGTTTGGATCACGCGCGAGTGCTTTGACGAACCAAGCGTCGAATTCCGGCGTTAGATCCGGTCGCAACTGCGAGGGAATTGGCAGAGGCGAGTTGGCAACTTGGGCGAGGATCATCGCTACGCCCTGCTCTACATTCCATACGGTTTGCCCCGTGAGGCACTCATATACGATGCACCCCAAGGCCCACAGGTCACTTCTCTGATCGACTTCACCTTTGCCGTGAGCTTGCTCCGGACTCATGTAGGCAGGCGTTCCGAACAACGCTCCTTCTCTCGTCAGTCTTACTTGCTCGGCAGAATCGTCCGACGGCACGTAGAACTTGGCCAAGCCAAAATCCAATAACTTGGCTATGAGTTCCCCATCTTCGTTGCGTGTGAGAAACAGGTTCTCTGGCTTCAGATCGCGATGCACGACATGCGATGCATGAGCCTTGGCCAGTCCCTTTGCCGTCTGAATGATTATTTTGAGCGTCTGCTCCGCGTCCATACGTCGCACGTGCGACATCAGGTCGTAAAGGCTTTCGCCTTCCAGCAATTCCATAACTAGGAACGGCCGGGCATCGAATTCACCAACATCGTAGACGTCGCAGATGTAGGGGCTCCGTATCGCGGCAGCAGCGCGGGCTTCGCGAAAGAACCGTTCTCGTACGACGCGGGAAGTGACGAGTTCAGACGAGAGGATCTTGACCGCCACGCGCTTGCCGATTGCGATGTTCTCTGCCTCGTAGACGGCAGCCATCCCACCTCGGCCAATCTCGCGCGTAATCCGGTATTTGCCGACCAGTAGGGTTCCAATTGGAACTTTTGAAGCGGGGTCAGCAACCATCGGAGCAATCAAAAGTCAGTTCCGCGAGCGATGAGCTTAGGCGGATTGTTGTTCGGGGGTGCGTTGAAGCAGCGAGGCGAGATTTCCGGGTATTGGATCAACATTCGCCAACTCAGATTGTGGACTCATTGCGCTTAGCGTATGCCAGTAAAGCACGTTATGACCGCCAGGTGAATCCGTGGGCCAGGAAACGGGGGCAATCGAACCAATTCGATCACTTATTACCAGAGCGAGCGCTGCAGCAAATGCTTTACCCGTGTATGTCGGGTCGAGCGGAAGGTCAAGTGACACTCCAACGTCAATCGCGGTGCGGGCCGACGGAGTCTCAATCCCGTACCCGCTGCCGACCCATCGAGAATCCACACATAGTCGGGTTGCGTTCAAAGTGGCGTGTGAACGCTTACGGTTCAGAAGCTGCTGGGCAATACTGCGCGCGCACATTAGCCGGCCCGGTGCGCGTAATACTGACACTGCGAGAATCTTCGACCTCAACCCAGCGTGTTCAAGGCCAGCCCATAAGCCAGCCGCCGTTCCTGTGCTTCCGAAGGCAACCACAATGACGTCCGGTTCCGGAAGTTGGTGGCTACGCACCTGATCAGCGAGCTCAAGGGCAGCTTCAAAATAGCCCATTGCTCCGCACACGCTACTGCCGCCTGGCGCGATTACGTAGCAATCAGAGGCCAGGCACGCGGCAGCCGTCGCCAAGGTCAGCGCGCTAAGCGCAACTGGCACCAGTCCGATCCCGCTATTGACGCTTGCTTGCAGCACTGCTTGTGCGTGGGGTGACCATGGTTGCGGAATCAAGAATGCACGTGATGAAATGCCCCATGCTCTCGCAAACAGCCCGGTTGCCAACACGTGGTGCGAACCTGCTGCGCCAAACGTAATTACCTCACTTTTCCCGCGTGAGCTGGCCTGCTCAAGGATATGCACGAGCTTTCGGCACTTGTTGCCGCCATGCACTGGGTGCACATGACTATCATCTTTTAGCCAAAGGGACGCACGGTGGCCGACCTCTTCAAATATTAGTCGCACCGGACTGGGTAGGTTCATCCCGGCCAAGAATGGTTTTTCACCGGTGGGCCGTGGTTTCGTCGTCGATTCCATTGAGTGACTCGAATGCGAAACAACCAAGAAACAATCCGCGGTTTAGGAATCAGATTTAGAAACGACGGTTGCCAGCGGGTAACCTGCCCGCCAGTCGAACCAATACTCTAAGGCAAACTAGGGAGCGAATCGATGAAGAAGGTAGAGGCTATTATCAAGCCGTTCAAGTTGGATGAGGTGAAGGATGCTCTGTCGGAGGTGGGCATTCAGGGAATGACAGTAACTGAGGTCAAGGGATTTGGCCGTACGGGTGGCAAAAAAGAGGTCTATCGGGGTTCAGCTTATGTAGTGGACTTTGTTCCCAAGGTAAAAATAGAAATCGTCGTGACTGACGACATGGTGGCACCGGTCATTGACGCGATTGAAAAGAGTGCCAAAACCGGCCGCATCGGAGACGGAAAGATCTTCGTTGTTTCGTTGGATGACGCCGTCCGGATAAGGACTGGCGAGCGAGGCGAAGCAGCCATCTAGTTTTCGCGGTAGAAGAGGTGAAGGAGTGAGCCCGATGAATGTGAAGGAAGTGATTGAGTTCGGCCAGCAGAATGGTGCTGTGATGGTCGATCTGAAATTCATCGACTTGGTAGGTAAGTGGCAGCACACGAGCGTGCCCATTCATCGATTGACTGAGGACTCGTTCGAAGACGGATTTGGTTTTGACGGGTCCTCAATAAGAGGCTTTCAGCCCATCAATCAGAGCGACATGCTCCTGATCCCCGACGCCGCCACGGCCGTGATGGATCCATTTACCGCTCATCCGACGTTGTCGCTGCAATGCAACATTCAGGACACCATTACGCGACAGGCCTACTCCCGCGATCCCCGCTACATTGCTCAGAAAGCGGAGAGCTACCTAAAAAATACAGGCATAGCGGACACCTGCTTCGTTGGACCCGAGGCAGAATTCTTCGTATTTGATGACGTAAGATTCAAGGCCGGCAACAACGAAGGCTTCTTTCTGGTCGATTCGGTGGAAGCTGACTGGAACACAGGGCGCGACGAGATGCCGAACCTGGGCCACAAGGTGCGCCACAAGGAAGGCTATTTCCCGGTTCCACCCCAAGACACGCTCAATGACCTGCGTACCAACATGGTGCTGCAGATGCAGAAGGTTGGCATTGAGATCGAGGTCAGCCACCATGAAGTCGCAACTGCCGGTCAGAGCGAGATCGACATGCAGTATGACCGCTTGCTTCGCATGGCCGACAAGCTCATGTGGTTCAAGTACATAGTCAAGAATGAGGCGCGTGCTGCCGGCAAGACGGCCACGTTCATGCCAAAGCCCTTATATGGCGACAATGGTAACGGCATGCACGTGCACATGTCGCTGTGGAAAGCGGACCGGCCCCTATTTGCAGGTGATGGTTATGGCGGGCTCAGCGAATTGGCACTTTACTTCATTGGCGGAGTGCTCAAGCACTCGCACGCACTGACGGCGTTGACCAATCCCACGGTGAACAGTTACAAACGACTGGTGCCGGGTTTCGAGGCGCCAGTGAACTTGGCCTACTCGAGTCGCAACCGGTCGGCGGCTATTCGCATTGCCACCTACTCCGCTTCGCCGAAGGCACGACGGATCGAGATCCGATTCCCCGATCCAACGACCAATCCATACATTGGGTTTACGGCCCTCATGATGGCGGGTTTGGATGGGATCCAAAACAAGATCGACCCCGGGGATCCGCTCGATAAGGACATCTATTCGCTGAGTCCCGAGGAATTGGAGAGTGTTCCACACGTTCCAGCTTCATTGGAGGAGGCTCTCAATGCATTGGAGCGAGATCACGCCTTCTTGCTCAAGGGTGATGTCTTCACCAAGGACGTCATTCAGATGTGGCTCGACTACAAGCGAGAGCGTGAGTTGACTCCGTGTCGCATGCATCCTACCCCGATGGAATACTACCTCTACTACGACACCTGAGTCGCGCGAAGTCCAGAGAATAGTGCCGGTTGCGCCGGAAGAGGTCGGCCCGGCCCGCTCGGGTCTGGTCGGCGCGTGTTCTTTCCTGTATGGCATATCCTGTGTCGGAGAGGCCAGCGACAGCACAGCCCAACGCACGCGGGAGCGGGCAGAGTTGCGACCCAGTAGCAGGCTCCGCAGTAGCGGAGCCAAAGGGACTTATCGGTCAACTCATTGCAGATCGCTACCGCGTCGAGGCTCTGATTGGTGTCGGCGGCATGGGATCAGTGTACCGCGCGACGCATGTGCTCATGCGAAAGACCGTCGCCCTAAAGACGCTGCACCCGGAAATGACGCGGCTACCTGAGGTCGTTGCTCGATTCGAACACGAGGCGATCGCCGCATCGAGAATCGAACACACGAACGTTGCGGCGGCAACCGACTTTGGCCGACTCGAAGATGGTACTTTTTATCTCATCCTCGAGTTCGTTGAGGGGGAGAGTCTGCGGGCTCGATTGGCGCGTTCGCGGCGACTGGCGTTTCCTGTTTGTTTGCATATCGCTCGTCAAATCGCCAATGCCCTTAGCGCAGCTCACGCGCTCGGGATCATTCATCGCGACCTGAAGCCAGAGAACGTGATGTTGGTGTCGCGACCGGGTATTACCGATCTGGCCAAGGTTCTGGATTTTGGAATTGCCAAGGTGCCACTGGAAGGCACAACGCACGGTATTACCACCGTAGGTACTGTTCTCGGAACGCCAGCATACATGTCGCCGGAGCAGTGCGCTGGGCGGGACTCCGACGCCCGCAGCGATCTCTATTCTCTGGGCGTCATTCTGTACGAAATGTCCAACGGTCATCAGCCCTTTCAGAGCGATGACACTCTGGAACTGCTGTCACGCCACCTTGCTGCGCCACCCGAACCCATGGAGCGCGACCTCCCTGAATCGTTGACTGCCATCATCACGCGACTACTCGAGAAAAACCCGGATGAACGAGTGCAGTCGGCGCTGGAACTGGTTTCCATGCTCGACGCTGCAGCTCAACACGAACACCGTGGTTCGATTGCGACGCTTGGCGCGCGGGTGAGCGGCCAACTACTGGACCGAAGCTTTGCGTTGGGGCGCATGCTAGTGTCCGCATTCTCGAAGCTGCACCCTTTCTTGTCTAAGGTCGGCTTCTGGGTATCAACGGCTGCGCGTAGGCGTTTACGGCTCCGTCAGTGGACGGTATCGCTGGGTGCCCTTGTCGTAGCTGCAATCGTTGTCATTGGCGTTGTTGCGGTGCCCCTCATCATGCGTCGCAGTGCAGACGCAGTGGTCACGGCAGCATCTGCAGAACTGCCGCGTGGGGCGTTTCCGAGTTCGAATCTTCCCCGCGGAACCAAGGATGACTTCCGACGCCAGGTTGAGCGGATCGAGATGCTCAAGGTTTACGAACGCACGGAACGGGACTGGACGCTGGTTGCCCGGGGCTATGCTGAACTCGGTGAATGGCTGAAGTGCGCACAGTCGTATCGCTCGGTCCTTGCGCTGCATGCGACTCTCCGATCCGACCCCCTGCTGCTGAACGATTTACTGCAAGCGGCGCAGGATCCGGAAGCACAGAAGATCGTTTTGAACTTGGCGCAGACGGTACTGGGGGCCAATGGTGTGGAGTTGGTCTGGCTACTCTGGAACAACGTAAAGGATCAGCGAGATCAACAGGACAATGCGGAGAAGCTCAGAAAACAACTGATTATTCTGAGTCACAGGGCTAGGCCTGCACTCCGGTCCGCGATTGAACTCGACTACTACCAGACCTGCCCGGCTCTCGATGGCATTGTTACGCGCGCCGTAAAGGTTGCTGACCAACGCAGCCTCACTGCATTGGAAGCCCTCAACAAACAAACGGGCTGTGGTCCGCGGCAGGAATACGATTGTGCGCCATGCATTCGTGCAGATGGCCTACTACAAAACGCAATAGCGCGAGCCCGGTCCACTCCGGTGCCCGCGCTAGGTGCGGAATAGACAGCGACTACTTCTTCTTCGCCGTCTTCTTGGCTTTGCTTACTACTGGCTTGGTCGCTGATTTGGCGGCAATCGCCTTCTTGGCTGGTTTGTCTGCATAGCGAGCAGACTGCCCGAGTAGCGCCTGAGCCATGGCTTCTGCGTGGGACAGTCGCTCCCAGCTGAACTCCGGTCGTCCAAAGTGGCCGTAGGCTGCCGTCTGCCGGTAGATGGGGTGCAGCAAATCGAGCTCTTCGATCAGCGCCTTGGGGCGGAAATCGAAAGCCTTCTTCACGTAGTTGGCGATCTGCTCTTCAGAGACTTCCGATGTGCCGAAGGTGTTGACGTAGACGCCGACGGGTTGCGCCACGCCAATGGCGTAAGCCACCTGCACCTCACAGCGGCGAGCAACGCCCGACGCTACGATGTTTTTGGCAACGTAGCGGGCATAGTAGCAAGCGGAGCGATCGACCTTCGACGGGTCTTTGCCACTGAATGCTCCACCACCGTGGCGACCCATACCACCGTACGTATCAACGATGATTTTGCGACCCGTTAGGCCAGCGTCGCCGTAGGGGCCGCCGATCACGAAACGACCCGTTGGATTCACGAAGTACTTGGTCTTGTTGTCCA
>CAZCNI010000015.1:1336-12536 GCA_964499765.1 uncultured Polyangiaceae bacterium | reverse complement strand
CGGTACATCGTGGAATTGCGCGACAGTTCCGTGGTACTGATTGCTGTTCCGATAGCGTGACCGCATGTTGATAGCGCACGCATTGGGCGATGCACCAGCTCAGAAGGCTGCCCTCGAGTACTCGATCATAGTTGTTCCAGTGTCATCAAGCTGAATGCTGGCCGCATCGAATCGCACGTGATCGAGGGTAGGATCATGTCGATAGCGCGAATACCACAGGCGCTCGCCGGCAAACCGAACCCGTCTGCGCTTGGAAGCCGAAAGACTGCCAAAGCCGGAGGTGAGCGAACCAGGGCCTCGAAACCTCACTTCGATGATGACCAGCGTCCCGCCATCGCGCGCCACGATGTCGATCTCATAGTGACCGAGCCGCGCGTTGCGCTCTAGTACTTGCCAGCCCCAAGACGTGACCAATTCGGCAACGGCACGCTCTGCCCAATCCCCAGTCGTCCGTCGGAAATTACCCAATGCATCCATGCCAGATTCATCGGCAGCTGCCCCAGAATCCGTGCGCAAATTCGAACATGAACCGGGCCAACCCACGCTGAGACAAACGCCTTTCCACAAGGCGACGTCCCAATCATTTTGCACGACGTTACCGTCGATCAATAACAACAAAACATCTGTTTGCTGATCTCAGTAAAGCGATATGACTATATCGCTTGCCAGATTTGGAATTGGCCAGCTCAACTGAACTAGCCAACCCACTTCATTACGAACCTGGATTCATATTTCCGGATGATGCGGTGTCCGATGGGCAATTTCCATGTCCATTATTAGAGCCTGGCGAGCATGACAGGCCCGTTGGAATACCGGAGTACGCAGTACCGCTCTTTAGACAGTACTGACCCACGAGCTGGGCTTGGCCCAAATTGAGATCGGGTACTAGTGGCAAACAATCGTAGCCGCTCGGGCATTGGCAGTAGACTGCGTTCTTGTCAGGTCCTGAACAACGGCAAGAGCAGTATACGGTAGTGTCCGATCGACGGTTTTCAAGCTGTGCCTCCACCGCCACCTGAACCGGATCAGATGAACTCGGAATGTAGCAAGGCCCAGGCGCATCCGTAACGGTAGCCCCTAATGAGGAGATGGGTTGGTTTGCTGCGACTGCTGCTTTGATCGCAGTTGCGACTGTGTCAGCCTGCCCATAAGGACAACTTACACGTCCTTGAAAGTGATTCGCGATGCACACGCGCGTTTCGCACTGAAACGAACGGCTCTCTACGTTGGCTTCCGATACACCGAAGCCGGAGAACGTGGACGTATACTCGTCTTCAGGAATGCACGGGTCACCAACACCACCGGCTTTACATCCGACAGCAGCAGTTCCTGCGGCTATTGTCGAAACTAGAAGAACAATCCATTGCGATCGCTTCATTGCACTACCACCTGTACGGACTTTCGGATTGGAACGCCGAACGCCCGCTACCCTAATAGACGTAAACGTCGAACGTCAATCAAGAAACACGTAAACCGTAGCAACGAGGACAGACGCGGTCCACATCTAATCTATAGCTGAAAGTTGAAGCCGCACTAAAGCCCGTCTCAGCCTCAGTTATACACCGCAAGAGCCCGTTTGGGGACGCTCAATAAGAACACATTCAGCATGACACCTGCCCCCCGTCTTGGTATTGTCCCACTCGGCCTGGAAGTCTGAGTATCGGCCACCGTACTTCGAAATCGGAAAAGGCGAGAGAATCTCGAGGACTCCTTATGTAACCAAGTGAAATTTTTGCTTCCAAACGGCAATTGACACGGCCGCCTAAAAGAATTTCACAGGACACCGAGGACGTGCTTGACATTTCTATATCGCGGTAACTAACATCCGGGCCGCCGCGGCTGGTATCTATTGGTTCTCATTGAATTTTCTCACCAAGCCAAGGTGAATAGTTTTTATGGGGCGGGAAACCCCGCTCGAGTCGTGCCGACCTGAACAATAAAAGAGAGAGGCTCCATGTTGCGAAAGCGCCTAATCGGAGTGTGTGTCCTTGCTTGCAGTTTCGTCCTGGGTGGGATCACCGTATCCTCCAAAGCCCAAGCGCAGTCCGGGGTGATGGACCTGGATTCCGACAAGCCGAAAGCGAGCAAGACCAAGAGCGGCGGCAAGGGCGGGAAGAAGAATGTCGATATCGATCTCGACGATCAATCAGCGGCCCAACAAGGGCCAGTGAGTGCCGGCGCTCCCAGTGAGGCTTTTGGTCGAGCGAAGAAACTCTTCGACAAGGAAAAATGGAGTGACGCGGCCACTGGCATGTACCAGGTGGTTAGCGGTGCCAGCGGAGACGACGAAGGCAACAAGCAGATGTCGCAATACTATCTTGCTATCTGCCTTTATCGACTCAAGTTCTATCAGGCAAGTTACTCAATCTTTAGTGTAATTGCCGACAACAAGTTCCATCTCAAGTTCGGAGAGACCCTTCTCTGGCTGGCGAAGCTAGCGACGCAGTTGCCAGAGCCAGCTGACATCATTGAGCGTGTCGGTAAGTACTCTGACGAAGAGGTTGCCCGTTTCGACAACGCGCAGCAGCAGGAGCTCTATTGGACCCTGAACTACATGCTCGGCCGCTTCAAGTACCGCAATCGGCAGTACGAAGAATCGATTCGGCTATTTCAGCGGGTTGATCGCCGCAGTGAGCATTATGTTCAGGCGCAGTTCTTCACCGGTGTCAGCTATGTCCAGAAGCGCCAGTCAATTCCTGCTGTAAAGAGCTTCCAGCGCATCGAGAAAGCGCTGGAAGAAGGCGTATCCGGCGTCGAGGAAGAGGGCCGCATGCGTGATCTTGCGTACCTGTCGATGGCTCGTACGTATTATTCTGCATCGGTTCGGCTCAATGCGGAAACCAACGTTCCTACCATTGATGGCACGAAACTCAGCGCTGCCGTTAAATATTGGAACCAGATTGATGTAGCCAGTGAGTATTGGTTGGATGCCCTCTTTGAGGAGTCGTGGGCGTACTTCATGGCTGGCGACTACACGAGGGCGCTCGGAAATATCCACACCATCCAGTCGCCTTACTTCCCGAACTCGTTCTACCCGGAAGCCGACATTCTGAAGGCTGTTATCTATTTCGCGAACTGCAACTACGAGGCGGCAATGATTGTCGTTGCTCGTTTCAACAAGCGGTTCGTTCCGATCAAGGCTGAACTTGATAAGATCTTGAATCGTTACAAGGGCTCAACCAACGACGAGGCGTTCTTCAAGTTCCTGATCAAAGTGCGCGAGCACAACGCCAATTTGGACCCCAGCATAGAGCCCATTGTCTCTTCTGCGATGGGGGATCGTCAGTTGCTCCGCAACATCGAATACGTTCGTTTGCTCGACGAGGAAAAGGGCCGATTCAAGAAATCTCCGTCCAACTTCCAGGATTCTGGGATCGGTGGCCAGGTTCGTGAGTCCCTGGCGCTCGCCCGTGAGATGGCCGTTCGGCAAACCGGCGAATTGGCGATGTCACGCTATCGACGTTTCGTCGAAGACATCCATGAACAGGTCAGAAACGGCGAAAAGATTCTCATCGATATCACCGCAGCTCAACGAAACTTGCTCGATGAAAAGCTCAAAAAAGGACAAGTTACTACAACTGAATCGAAGATCTATGGAATCGTCAATCCCGACCAGGAACATATCCTCTGGCCATTCGACGGTGAGTATTGGCGCGATGAACTCGGCTTCTATCGCCAGGTCATTATGTCGACGTGTGGGAGGTAATGCGGAATGAAGACTGTACGCACAGTAAACGTATTGGCCAGTCTGCTTCTCGGGGCAATTATGCTTGCCCCACAGAGTTCGGCCGCAGTTGAGAAGGCTACAGAACTCAGTTCTGAATGTGTCAGTCCGGAGGCTAAAAAGGCCCTCTCTGAATGCCCTAAAGGTCCCAAGACCTTCGACATCAAGAAGAAGCGGGCCGTGGCATTCAAGAGTGCCCCGCCGCCACGCGACGTGAAGAAGCGAGAGGACTCGTCAAAACCGCGTGACGCAAGCGTTCTGCAGCAATTTGCGGATCGGGACACTCGAACCACTCGACTCAAGGCTCGCGCCCGCGCCCTTCTGATCAACGAGATTCAAGGTCTTGAGCGTCTACTGCGAGAGACCAAGAAGAATTCGCCTGATCGGCCTCAACTCGTGCGCCGATTGGCAGAAGGTTATGTCGAGCTCGAAGCTGCAGGTGTTCGCGACTACAATGCTGCAGAAATGATCGCCGGCGACAAGAAGACGTCTGCAGGTGAGAAGTCGAAGCAGCGAGGTGCAGCGGGCCAGGCCAAGAAGATCGCAGAAGCTTCGCGCCAGAACGCGATCAAGTATTACTCGATGATGAAGGATCAGTACCCCAACTACTCGAAGTTGGATGAGGTACTTTACTACTTGGCGTACGAGTACGAACAAGCCAAGGACCTTCAGAACGCACGCAAGGTCTACTTCGAGTTGATCGAAAAGGCTCCGCAATCGCCTTACATTCCGAATGCGTACTTGGCGTTCGGCGAATTGTACTTCCAAGAAGCTCAAGGCGACCCGTCGAAGTTCGATCTTGCTGCTGCTGCGTACAGGGAAGTTATTAAGTATCAGCCGCCGAAGAACAAGGTCTACGGCTACGCGCGGTACAAGTTGGGCTACGTCCACTGGAACAAGGGCGAGTATGCCGAGACGCTCAACCAGTTTAAGGCGGTCATCGAATACGGTGACAAGTTCTCGGATTTGCCGAATGCCAAGCAGTTGGCCAAGTCGGCGCGACGAGACCTAATTCCTGTTTACGCGATCAGCGGCAATCCAACGAAAGCATATAGCTTCTTCAAGCCACTCAGCGGTGACTCTGGGAACTCGGAAGAGAAGACCATTGACATGCTGAATGAGCTTGGCTTTGCCTACCTGGATACTGGTCATTATGCCGAAGGTATCCTGCTCTATAGGGATCTGATGACGCGTGACAAGGGCGACCGCTATTGTCACTATCAGACTCAAATTACGGGCGCTGTTTCTGCTTCCAAGTCCTCGGACAAGGAAACCATTCGCAAAGAAATGGACACCCAAGTGGAGGTCCGGAAGGCGTTCATTGCGGACAACCACTCTGACAAGTCCAAGTTGGAATGCTCCAATCGTACGGCAGAACTTCTCGCGGAAACAGGCATGAGCTGGCATCTTGAAGCTGTAGGCTCCGGCGGTGTTCGCGGAACCGGCGACAAGAAGACCATGGAACTCGCTGCCTACCTTTACAAGAAGGTCGGCGAGAACTTCAAATCTGAGGACTTTGCCAAATTTGAGTTCCCCAGGATCGTGAAAGATGACTGGCCCACGCTGTACAAGATCAAGTACGCCATGGCCGATCTCCTATATTTCCAGCAACGTTGGGAAGAATGCGGTCCAGCATTCGACTCGGTTGTCGATGAAGATCCCGGTGGCAATGACGCGGCTGAAGCAGCCTACGCGGCCGTTCTCTGTTATCAGAAGATGTACGACGCGAAGTACGCAAACCACTCGGATCGAAAGACCAAGGGTCTAGGTCCGAAGGGTGCAAGTGAAGAGGACACCAAAGCCAAGAAGGGTGAATGGGACAAGTACAAGCCCAAGGATCTGACTTCCCTCCAGAAAGGCATGATTCAGGCGTTCAATCGATATGCCTGTTACGTGAAGCCTGAGGAGACCGACAAGGAGGCGATGGAACAGTACATCGACGTCAAGTATGCTCGAGCTCGAACCTATTTCGAAGCTCAGCACTGGGAGGAAGCCGCGATCGCGTTCCGTGATATCGCCCTGAGCTACTCCAAGGTCGATGCTGGAATATTCGCGGGCCAACTTTATCTGGAGGCTATCAACGTCCTCGGTTCAAAAGCAGAGCCCCCTAGGCCGGAGTGTTTCACGGATATGGGTAAGGACGTTCCTCAATTCCTGAAGCTCTACTGTGACGGTAAGAAGTTCGACGATAATAAAGAGCAATGCGAGCTGCTCACGCGAATTCAATTCGATATCGAGCGTTTGAAGGCGCAAAAGATCGTAGAACTTGCGGATTCACAGGCGGCAGCGGGCAAAGGTACTGAAGCTATCGACAACTATCGCAAAGGTGCGGAGTCCTACGGAGATCTTTGGGCCAAGTACTGCGAGCAGCCGCTCTCAAAGGGCGAGAAGGTCAAGCAGTGCGAAAAGGGCGACGAGATTCTGTACAACCGTGCTCGTGCGTACCAAGCGGGACGCCTACTTGCGAAATCGATCAGCGCAAGAATGGTCCTGCTCGATCCAAAGTTTGGCTTTGCCAAGTCGCCGCTCGCGTTCAAGGCAATGTATGAGATAGGCGGCAACTATCAGGCTATCGCCGTCTACGACAAGGCCTCTGAGTGGTTCGAGAAGTACGCCAAGGAAACTAGCTACAAGGGCGAAACAGCCGACCAAGCCATTAGCGATGCGGTCGTGCTGCGATTAGGTCTTGGTATGGAGGAAGAGGCAATTGCTGATGCCGCGAACTTCAACAAGTACTTTGGTGCCAGAAAGCCCGCTCAAGCCGCGCAAATTGCATTTGCGGTTGCTGCCCACTACGGCGAAAAGAATGCCTGGGAGGACGTCGTAAAACGCCTTACTCAGAGCCTGGGTATCATCGATCGGCAGGCAACGCTGGATGTTCGAGTGCAGGCCCACGGCTTGCTGGGTCGTGCGTACGCAAACACGAAGCGACGTCCCAATGCGGCAGGAGAGTACAATAAAGTGCTTGGTGCGTGGCGCGACCCGCAGAAAGCAGTTTCGGAGATTCAGTCGATCGCTGGCGATACAGAGGATGCTCGGACCCGACGAATTGGCCGAACTCTTGAAGCCGTTGGCGAGGCCACGTTCTTCTTTGCTGAAGAGAAGAAGGCAAAGGTCGATGTTGTAAAGTTCCCGGAGTACAAGGGCAAGGGCGAGAAAGAAGCTGTCAAGAAGCACATTGAGACTAAGGTCAAAGATTGGATTGCCAAGAAGCGGCCTCTCATTGAAGCAGCCACGGCTGAATACACCAAGGTGGTGAATCTGCAGCCGGTTCCACCGCCGCGTTGGGTAATTGCTTCAGGTTCTCGTGTTGGACAAATGTGGGGCCAGTTCGTGAAGGAATTCCGCGCGGCTCCGATTCCAGACTCTATCAAGAAAGACTATGAGCTCCGGACCGCATACTATGGTGCATTGGACGATGCATCAGAACCGCAAAAGCTCGCGGCCCGCGGCGCATTCGAGACTTGTTTGAAATACTCGGTGAAATACGAATACTTCGATCAGTTCAGCCGCACCTGTGAGGAGTGGTTGGCTGAGAACTACAAGACCGAGTACCACTTGATCGATGAGTTCAGAGGCGCACCAAACCGAGTTAACAGCGCGCTTCGAGAGAAGCCTCGCCCAGTTCGAATTGGTGGTGAGTCTTTCGTGCAAGCAAGTGCTGAACCGGACACGGACAAGAAGGCTGCGAAGAAAGAGGAGTCTCAGTCCGACGAAAACAGCAAGACGGATAAATCTGACAAGAAGAAAAAGAAGAAGAAGTGAGCCGACGGGCCGTGGTGTGGTGTTGCATGTCACGGCCGCTCTCGGATCGCAGTCGGAATCCCCGGAGGAAACGAATGTTGCGTGCTAAGAGTATTATGGCCGTTGGCGCACTGATCGTCGCGGTTGGTTGTGGTGGTGGAGTAACGACGCCTGAAGCAAAGGCGCCGGCGCATCCAAGCGGAAAGCAGTCTGCTTCTGGAACCGCCGTTTCGAAAGAAGCGGCTGACAAGTTCGATGGAGCACTTCAAGAGTTCGCTGCGGCGGATGCCAAAGGACAATGGGACGACGCGAGCTGCAAGAGCATCGCGGAAACCTTTAGAGCAGCTGCAAGCGAGCAGAAATCCGCGACCAATCAAGCGCTCGCGGAAGCTGTGTACAACGCTGGTTTAGCATATCAGCGGTGCGGCATGGACAAGGAAGCGCGTGGCGCATTTGAGCAGGCGGTATCAGCGAATAGCAAGTTCCATCGTGCTCGAGTACAGTTGGCGCTTTACGACTATCAGCGTTCCAACAACCTGGATTCTGCCATTGGGTCGCTCGAACAGATAATTCATGATGCTCAGTTCCAGAATGTCGAAGCACTGGTAGCAGTGGCTGCACTCCAAATGGAACGAGGGAGCGACCAGTCAAATTCTGATGGAAAGGACGACCTGGAGAGAGCCAAACGAAATCTCCAGCGCGCGTTGGCAATTGATGACAGCTATATGCCTGCCTTCAATCAACTCGCAATCTACTACTTGGAGCAAGCCAAGGCTAAGGCGGAGGCTGGCGGCAAGCGCAAGGGCAAGCGCCGCGGACTGGTGGCTGCAAGCTCCAAAGCCATACAGGTCAATGAGCAGATGCTTGACTTGGCTGCGTTGGTAGCAGGGCAGGCACAGCGTAAGAATCCAAAATATGCCGCGATCCACAACACTTCTGGGCTCATTCAAGTTGAATTGAGAAACTTCAACGGAGCGGTAAAGAGTTTTGCGGCTGCGAGAGCTCTGGATGCCGACTTCTTCGAAGCGCACATGAACTACGCTGCAGTTAACCTCTCTTTTAGAGGATTCGAGCAGGCTGAGAACGCATATCGGGAAGCACTGCGCCTACGGCCCAATGAATACGAAGCGCATCTCGGCTTGGCTTTGGCGCTTCGTGGGCAAATTTCGCCCAGCAACCGCGATGAGAAGCTAGCCGAGGCCGAAAAGCAGTTGGCCGAAGCCAAGAAGCTCTCATCCAGTCGGCCTGAGACATACTACAACGAAGCAATTTTGACGCAGGAATTCAAGGCGAAGTCTCAGCCGGATGAAGACAAGTCAATCGCGATGATGAAGACCGCGATTAAGCAATATGAGGATTTCACTGGCAAAGCTGGTAGCGACAGCGCATTCGCAGATGCGGTGAAGCGCTCCAAAGAGCGCATCCAGGACATGCGCGACACGATCAAGTTCCTGGAAGAAGGCAAAAAGTCCCGCGACGAAGCGCAAAGGGAGGCAGATCGGGCTGCAAAAGAAAAGGCTGCTGCGGAAAAGGCAGCCAAAGACGCGCCCCCGCCTCCGCCTGCGGCCGATCAGGACAAGTCGAAAGAAAAAGATCAGGACAAGTCGAAGGATAAGGCCTCTGGCAGCGATACTGGCACGAAGACGGGCGAACCCGATGCAAAGGCGCCGGCCGCTGATGAAAAGAAGGCCGACACCGGTGACGGCAAGAAACCCGCGGCGGGCGGCAAAAAGTAGCGAGTTTGCACGAGCTAATCGCAGTCGTGAAATAATGTAGCGCTCGATGTTTCCTCGTTTTCGCGGAAACATCTGGCGCGTTGTGTTGTCTGGGGCGTGGTTGGTGGTTCAGTAGCAACCACACGCTGTGCAAATCTGGTTGATTGAAGTATCTGACACTGATACAATACCATTGAAATTTGGGCGATAGTTTCCGTTGGAGGTTAAAATGAGTCAACGCAAGATCGCATTTGGGGTTAGTTTGGCATTGGGACTATCGTTAGCATTGGCGTCGCCGCGCGTTTTTGCTCAGGCCAAGAACACCGAGGGTGACGGTGGGTACGGCTATGAATTCAGTGATGATCCGCTGAACGCTGGCGGATTCGGCCCCAATGACGCCACAATTCGAGTTCGTCCGACTGCTGCCAGGACCACGCTCATCAGGCCGCGCACGTCATTTGTGCCGGAGATGTTGAAGTCGGTAGAAAACATCTAACTAAATTGAAGCTTTCGCAAATTTGACTATCGGGATTTGAAGCATGTCAAAAGCTGTATTAACGTTTGCGGTCTATCAGGGTGAGTCTCTGCTCCGAAGGGAGACGGTTGCGCACGACATCGTGAAGGTAGGCAAAGACCCGAAGAGTCATTTGCGTATTGACGATGACGCTGCATCAAGGATGCACGCAGTCGTCGAAGTTGCAGGCCCCGATGACGTTACTCTGATTGATTTGGGTAACGAACCCGGCACGTTGGTCAATGGCGCCCGCGTGAACAAGTGCAAGTTGCATGTTGGGGATCAGATTCAGATCGGTGGAACCAGGCTAGTGCTTGAGCGGGCTGATGCGGCCGGAGCCGCGGCTCCCGCCATTTCCTCTGAACCAGCCGGCGCTCCCCGCGCACCTGCTGCTGCCGCTCCGACCTCCAATCCGTTTGCCGTTGGGTCGAATCCGTTTGCTGGCGCTCCGAATCCCTTCGCGGCTGCTGCGGCATCCAATCCATTCGCTGGTGCAGCGAACCCGTTTGAGAACGCGAACCTGAATCCGTTCGCCGGCCGTGGGTCATCCGAGGTACCTGATGATGCGCCGCCAGGGACGTACACCTATACGTTGGTTAAGAGCGGACCAGACGTTAGTCCGGACGAAGTTGAATTAGCTCATGTGCCTGCTGTTGAAGTGATGGTGCTGTGGGGAACCAACGTACTTCACGTTTCTCACTTGAGTCCTCCAAGAAATTTCTATGTGGGCGAAGAGGAAGGCAAGAACTTCGCTTGTGATTTCTTTATTCCTGCGGAAAAGATTGGGACGACGCGTTTGCCCATCGTAGTGGGAGACCGGATGTCCATATCAGTGGTGATTCCTCCTTCAGCCAAGGGCTTTGTGGAGTTGCCCGGGCAGCCCAGAATGTCTTTGGACGAGGCGAGGCAGAGGGCTCAGCCAACGGCTGAGGTCGCCGGTGGACATCAACTGAATTTGCCTACTGGAGCCAAGGCTCGTGTTGAGTTGGACGCCTTTGTCTTCCAAGTCGCGGCCGTCAACGCGGGTAAGCCGGCAAAGAAGGGAATGGCTGCAGGCGTAGAATGGGCGGTCTTTGCCTACTTTGGTCTTTCGTTTGCTGCGGTGGGTGGTTTGGTTACTTCCATGGCGTTCTTCGTCCCCCCCCTTGGTCTGACGGATGACGAAGGTATCAATCAAGATCAGCTTTATCTGATTCAACAATATCTCCAAGCTGCAGCCGAGAGGGAGCAAGAAGAGAAGGAGACCGAACAGGTTTCCGAGGACAACGCGGATAACAAGGAAGGTGGAACAGGAACTCGCGCGAAAGGTGAGGAAGGTTCCATGGGAAATCCGACGTCCAAAGCAACCAACAAGCGGTATGCGGTTCAAGGACCGAGGGACAATCCAGATCCGCACATTGCCCGTGCTGCGGCGCTACGAGAAGCCCAGGAATTCGGTATGATCGGCCTTCTTAATACGGGTGCTGCAGGCGATCCGAATGCACCCACGGCGCCATGGGGACG
>CAZCNI010000015.1:0-1236 GCA_964499765.1 uncultured Polyangiaceae bacterium | reverse complement strand
GTTAGCGGTCGGCTTCCCCCAGAAGTCATTCAACGTATTGTTCGCCAGAACTATGGCCGTTTTAGGATGTGTTACGAGCAGGGCCTAGCTAGAAACCCCAATCTCGAAGGGCGTGCGCAGGTGCGGTTTGTCATTGGGCGTGATGGTTCTGTATCTAATGTGCAAAACGGCGGATCGGATTTGCCCGATAGTGGCGTGATTAATTGCGTGATTAACGCCTATTACGGTTTGAGCTTCCCGCAACCTGAGGGTGGCATCGTGACGGTCGTGTATCCGATTATGTTCCAGCCTGGTTGATTGGCTGTTACGATCGCCAAAGTCTAAAAAAGGCTATGCGCCCGGGACTAAGTTTCGGGCGTTTGCCTTTTGTCAATGCGATTGTGCGTAGCATGAGCTGATTGGTCGGCTGCCGGGGATTTGGTATTTGTCCGAATATTTGGAGGCAGATTTGGCTCAGGTCCAATTGCTGCCGCGCTGGGATTGTGCGTTAGCGACACAATCAAGCCATGGCTCTCCCAGGGTTTTCTGAGCCATTATTGGTCCGGAGCTGGCGCCTGAGCGCGTGGTTTTGACCAAAAGTTGTGACAGTGACACTTTACTTTCCAGGGTCGCTGCGCGTATGCTTCGGCCGCACTCGAGAAAGGAATATGCCGTTGTCGCAGAGTCTATCCGGTTCTTTAGTGACCACGTAGGTCAAACCGGAAAGTCGTCGCGCTTCGGTCATTCCGGGATCCAGTGGCTTGCCATGCAATTCTCAAGTTTCGGTTCCGATGAACAAGAGGGTGAACTCGCGATGAATATGCGCAGTTTGACGAAGTTGGTATTTGCGACAACCAGTGTTGTTTGGGCTTTCGCGTCGGTCGCGGGATGCAGTCGCGATCACATCGAAGCGATCAATCTCGCGAACGAGGCTGATCGAATGGTCAAGGTGAACGTCGAGGGAGCGATACAGAAGTACGAAGAAGCCATTCAGCGCGACCCCACCAATCACCGCATTTTGCATAAGCTCAGCAATGCTTACGAAAAGAAGGAAGACTGGGACAAGATGGCGGCCACCATGTCCCGTGCGATCCAAGTTGCACCGGAGTTCGCTGACTATTGGTTCAAGCGCGGTTATGCGCTCGTGAAGCAAGCGGAAGCGGGTAATCCGAGCGCATACGACGAAGCCAAGGAGCCGCTAAAGAAGTGCATCGAGAAGGACCCGAACTATGCGGAATGTTACTACTTCCTAGGTCA
>CAZCNI010000014.1:0-12556 GCA_964499765.1 uncultured Polyangiaceae bacterium | reverse complement strand
CTACGTCACACCAAGACACTCGATTTCTCGCCCACAAATTTACCTGAAGAGCCATTATTCTTTGCTGCTTGCCTCGCTGTCGGCATGCGGGGGCAATGTAAGTACGGATTTGAGTGCAACCGGTGCGCGCTATGAGTTGACTGTGTCGTTCGCTGGCGCTGGTGATGGAACCGTGGTTATTCAGCCGGGCAACACGATCTGCACCGCGCCAACCTCATGCACGGCCACGTTTGACAGCGGCACGAATGTCACGTTGACAGCCAAGCCAACTAACACTGGGGCAACCTTATCGTCTGTGATGTCGGGATGGACGGGCGACTGTGCCACCGATGCGCCCCATCGACTTTGCTCGCTAACAATCAGCGCAGCCACTGCCACGACGGCGCGGTTCGATACACTGGCGGCAAACCTGGTGTTTGTCACTTCAACGACCTTTCTGGGCAATCTCGGGAGCGCCACGGCATACCTATCGCAATGCAACACGCTGGCGACGGCTGCCGGCATCAACAATTCAACGAACGATGCATACGTTGCATGGCTGGCTGCCACTAATTACGCTCCCGAGTCGCTGCTCGGCTCGACCCGAGGCTGGGTGCGCCTCGACCTATTGCCGTGGATCGATGACATGACAACGGCGCTTACCACCGGTGCAGTCTACTACCCGGTAGCATACGACGAGAACGGTCAACGTGTCATCGCCGATACACTGTCGGGTATGGGCGTAGCAGACGAGCTTTACACCGGGTACAATTGCCATGATTGGACCGATTCCACCCTCGAGACTTCGCACGGCAGCACTCATGCGGGCGGCACAGAGTGGACGAGCAACGGTGTCGGGGTCTCCTCTTGCGACTATGCGAGCCGGGTGCTCTGTGTGATGAAGGGAGCAGAATACTCCGGTTACCGTGACACCCGTGGTGGGTAAAAAAATCTATTTGACCATGACGGGCTGGGTTCCCGGCGGTGGTCTCAGCGCTGCAGACGCCAAGTGCCTGGCGGATGCCCCGGCATCGGTGACGGACGTGAAAGCAGTCCTTGTCGCTTCCACGCGCGCGCTCGCCGATGTTCTCGGCACAACAACCGTGTACGTACGGCCCGATGGTGTCAAGGTCGGCACGGGCGCTGAAATCATGCAGGCGATGAACACCTCCAACCCGCCCGCCACTATCGAGAGTGCGGTCACTCAGGACGGCGGTGGCAACTACGTCGACCCTGGAGTCGCGCAAATGCTCTGGACGGGTCTCTCAATGCAGGGAACCACCGATCAAGACACCTGTCGAGACTGGACCTCGGCCGCGTCGACGGATTCCGGCAGCATTGGCGGTGTTGCAACGGGTTGGGCTTACGCAGGCAAAGACGGCAGCTTTGGCTGCGACAACAACTGGCTTGGTTCAGCCGTTGCTTTCCTGCAATGCGCAGAACAATAGGTTTGCGACTGCCACTGATGTTACAATCAGCCGCGTGAATTCCCGAACTCTGAGCGTGGCGGCCGCGATAACAACCTTCTACTGTTCACGCCGGAGCGCGCGCACTGTCAGTCTCAGCCTGAATCAGCGCCATCGCCGGTGCCTCGTCGGGCTTGCTCGAGCAACCGTGGGCGTCAATCTCGGTGAACGAATCAATATCGGCGGCGGCCTGGGCGCGAACTTGCTGGGCCTGCAGGTTGCTGGCTACTTGCGATTGCGCCCCCTCGTGTCGCAACTGCAAGCAGCGCCTGACCACGTGGGCGCACTAGCCCTCGAAATGGCGTATGTCCGGGGCCCCAGCCGCGGAGTTCTGTTTGGCGGCGGATTCCAAGGTGAACAACCTGACTATTCGTGGAACGTTGTGCACTGGGCGCAGTTCGGCGTGTTCTATGAGAAAATCATCTCAACGCGATTCGTCGCGTCGATCGGTGTCTCTCTCGCATTTCCAATTGCCAGTCGCGACTGCAAAGGAACCGCCCAAGACGAGTCGTCCATTGCCTGTGATAGCAGCATTAAGCCCAAGCCCCTGATCGGATTCACGTACGCGATCGGGCCTGCCATTTTATGTCGTAGACCCACTGAGACTCGAGGCGCTTGCGACTGGCGAGCGCTTGGGGGCGGCTCATTTCGACGCTCGCGCCAGTGGCAGACATCGCCAGCCGTTGCTTTGGATTGCTTTCGGCGCATCTTTCCGACTACGTGCTTCGATTGAACGGTGCTTGGAGGTTGGCGTCGGGGGGCCCGCCCGGAACGTTAGCCGAGCGTCAATGATCCTGCTCTTGGCAAGGCTGGTGACCTGATTCGGAAGCACGTTGCGGGTCCGCGCGCATTGCCTGGCCTTTCTCGATCATTTGGCCAAGGTTCACGCATGCTCGGGGGGTTCTAGATGAACATGCCCCCTCGAAGAGCTGCAAGGCGCGTGGGAGATCGCGAGGAACGCCGAGGCCCTCGCGGTAGAGCCCTCCGAGATTCGTGCAACCTGCGGCAACACCTTTGTCGCAAGCGCGCGTGTAATATTCTCGCGCACGGCCCAAGTCCTTGGCCACTCCTCGCCCATCCTCAAACATCGCGCCGGCAAACGCACATGCCGGCATTTCGCCGCCTTCGCAAGCCCGAAGTCGCAAGGCCAGCGCGCGTTCCAGATCGGCAGCAGGTCCATCCCGTTTCTCATACAAGTCCGCAAGGAGTGCGCAAGCGGCAAAAACGTCACCGTGGCAAGCGGTCTCATGGAGCGCCGCTGTTCGCTCGGTGTTGTGTTCGACACCTTTGCCGAGGTCGTACATGATTCCGAGCACCGCGCAGCAACGGTGGTCACCTCCGGCACAGCCGTCCTCAAGGAACGGAGCTGCTTGCGATAGGCGCTCGGTTCGCTCCATCCCATTGGAATCAGCTACCATGAGCCGACCTGCGCCGGCGCATCCGCGATAATTGCCGAGCTTGCAGGCGCGCACGAAGGAAGCCTCGGCCTTTGCCGCGTCTTTCGGAACACCACGCCCTTGCTCAAACGCGTCGCCAAGCTCATTGCATTTCGCTGCATCGCCATCGGTACAGCGCTTTTCGCATGAGTTGGCAGACATGTCGCAAGCGTCAGAACTGGGACTCACAGCACTACTCGTGGCTCCCGCAGCCGACGGGTTGGAAGGGTGGCCGCAGCCGACGCCCAATAGCGACACGCACAACGTCGCAACATGCAACGTCTGGAATCGAGCATCTCGACCTGGTAGAGCAAAGTACATTCGCATCATTGTTGTATGGTCAGTACACAACGTACCAGACAAGCGGAGCTAGACTCAAGCCGCAGAATGAAACGTTGACGAGCCGAGCCTTGTATTGCAGTCCAGTCACCCGAGCAAATGCGAAAGCCCTGGATTCAACTCGAGTGCACCACCTCCTTCCAACCACACGCAGGGCGACGAAGGTGGCCGAGCATGGCTTTGGAGACCGAACAGACATACCGAGGTAAACGACACCGAATCGGCAACAGACACCGAGTCGGCAACAAACACCGAGTCGGTATCTGTCTCGCGACTTCGTCTGGTCCCGGGTCCGCTGTTTTGTACGTTGGTATTTTGAGCAGGACGACGGACGTATGGGGGGCGCAACAGAAGGTGAGGGGCACAGAAGTTTCTGAGATGGATTGTGATATTGGATTGACTCGTGCCCGTGCTGCGTTGATAGGCAGCGCTGTTCGGTGAAAACAAGATAACTTGCCGAAGTGGGCGCGAGCGGCAACACTGTGTCCGTATGCATCAAGAACCGTCTTGCGGGACCCGAACTTATTCTGGACTAACTAGTTGTGTTGCGTTGCTAGGCAGCGTGTTGTCTGCGGTGGCTTGCGACAGCGCACCCGCAGACAATTCGGGCACTGCTGGCAGTGTTGGTATTGGCGGATCTGCGTCTGCGGCTGGTGGCTCCAATGGAGCCGGTGACGCAAGCACGGGCGGTTCGGCTCCTGTTCTCCCAGCCCTGCACGTTGACGGGCCGTTGCTCAAAGATGCTAGCGGAAATACCGTCGTGCTTCGCGGTGTGTCGCTGATAGATATCGGGTCGCTGTATGCCTACGGGGGCAACGACTCGTCGGCGATCAGGACGCGCATCGACAAGGTGCTTAAAGTCGGACTTCAACCGCACGTGATCCGCATTCCGGTCTACCCGCGCACGGTGCCCAACGGCAACTACCCTGCCTACTCGCCAGCGCCCTATCCGGTTGGCCCGAGTACTGCGCCGGCTAGCAGTCCCCAGGCAACGTTGTCGGAAGATGCGTATCTCGCCCGGATCCTCAAGCCCACGGTGGACTACGTCACCCAAAAGGGGATGTACGCCATCGTCGACTACCACCAGATCGACGACACCAGCGACAAGGTTCGCACGTCTGCAGCCGACGCCAAGACATTCTGGACGTACATGGCGGACAAGTTCAAAGACTACACGAACGTGATCTACGAGGCCTATAACGAGCCCATGGACACGGCCGAGAACTGGGCCGCGCTCAAACCTCGCGCGCAGATCTGGATCGACACTATCCGCGCTGCAGCACCGAACAATGTAATCATCGTTCCCTCTACGTCGTGGTGCCAGAATCCCGGAGATGCGGCAAGCTCGCCGCCGATCGGTACGAACTTGATGTACACGGCGCACGTGTACCCCGGCAATTGGAACAGCAACTTCCAGGCCCAGGTTGCCACGGCAGCTGCTCTGGCTCCGGTGTTCTTTACGGAATGGGGTTATGTGCTCAACGGTACCGACAGGAACCTAGGCGCCAGTTCTACTACCTGGGGCTCTGACTTTAGGACCATCGTTGACGCCAATGGTGGGAGCTGGACGGCTTGGGTTACGGACAACAGCTGGACGCCGAACATGTTTTCGGACGCCGTCTTTGCGACACTGACGGACTTTGGAACCTTTGCCAGTACCTGGCTGGCGGATAAGTACACCAGCGACTGGGTGGAATAGGGGAAGGCTACCACCCCAGCTTTTCAGTGAGCTTGGCCTGGAGAATGCCGGCCATTCTTGCGTGCTCGTTCACGCTGGGGTGCCAGTCGCAACCGCTGGGGATTTCGCCATTCGCGCCCAGGTCCTGCACGCCGAGATCAAAGGTGACTAGCTTGGTGTCACCGGTGTTGGTTTGCACTGTGCTGACCACGTTGGCCAAGCGCGTGTCGACCTGCGCTACCTGTGTAGCGTTCAGCATCGGTCCGATCACGAGAAAGATCCATGCGTTGGGATAGTTGCCGCGGACGGTTGCGATGAAATGAACGTACGCAGTCTCATAGGAGACTCCTGGATCTCCGTTGGCCCAGTCATTGGTGCCTAGGTTAATCACGACTGCCGATGCCTTGGGCGTGAAGGCCCAGGGGGTTGGGTCGCTCATGCCGAGCGCCTTCGCATACACATTGGGTACTACGTTGCTTGCGTCATTATTGAGGTCACGCACCATGCCTGCTCCTGAGCGAGCAATGGTACTTGCCTCGACGCCGAGCGCGTGCCCGGCCATTGCGGCATAGGTCGCGTACCAACTCGAATTCTCGGCGGTCCAGTGACAGGCCGGGGTAGCAACCCAATTGGGGTGCACTTCGCTGCCGAGATCGCCGTAACCGGCGCTAATGGAATCACCCACCACTTCCAAAAGGCGGCCATCACTTACTGGGGCGCCCTTTACGGTACCACTCGTGAACCCGAGAAAGGTGCTCATGCCATAGTAGCCCTCGGTTTCATCTATACGCAATGGCTGGCGCGCGACGCACAAGAACCACTGGACTTTTGCGGTCCAAATGCCGCAGCTGCGCACAGGCAGAGCAGGGGGGTTGCGACAATGTGATAGCGGTCTTCACCAAAAAAAACGATGTGCGTCAACGCGGTTAGGGCGACGAAGCCTACGGCGAAATTGACGATGCCGAAGCGTTGCGGGTGCCCGGGGCAGGGCAGCCAGTAGAGAGTGCAGAGCGCGACGACAATCCAGTAGTAGGGATGCTCATCACTTGCAATGACGGTCTTCGCCAACAAGCCGAGGCCTAGGGTGAGCGCCGCTTGAGCGACGAAACCCGCTGACTTGTAGCGTCGCCAACTGACGCCCGCCACGACACAGAACAGTGCAACGACCAACAGACCCCGATGGAACGCGGTCAATAGTTCGCGTGCCCGCTGCCGAACAGGGTTCGTCCATGCACCGGGATCTGCTTCATGCAGGTACTCGATGACGAAGGACTCGTGATCGAACGTCTGCGCCAGTTTCAAAGGAGCGGTGGCAAGAAAATGCCGCGGGTGTTCCCTAATGGTTCTAATGCCAACGTCCCACCAGCAGCGGTCTTGCTGCACCTGGCCGGTCACCACTGGGCAGCCGTCTGCTGCGCGCAGCGTGCGAAAGCGCCCGGTGTCCGTCAACGCACCGATCGCGAGGTTCCAGCCGGCGTTGGTGGAAACGAAGGCGCAGCCGTCCATTCGCGCGCAATTGCGCAGCGTCCAGGGGAGCACGCCGAGCATGCAGATCGCGCCGATGATCACCGTTTTCGTGACGCTGCGCCAAAAAGAAAATGGAAACAGAAAAACAATCAGCGGCAGGGCAAGCACACTGGAGGGACGCACCAACACGGCCATCGTCAACGTCAGACCGCTGAGCAGTAGCGTCGTGCGACGTTCGGGGGCGCGCACCACGAAGTAAGCGGCAAGCACTACGAGTAGCCCGGCAAATGGTTCGGTCATCACCGCCGCGCTGTAGATGACAAGGCCTGGGTGAACCGCCGTGATCACGGCGGCGAGGCAGGCTCGCCAACGGCCCAACGTACGCAGCGCCAATCGATGAATGACCGCAACCAGTGCCGCGCCCGTCAGTGCATTCAGCAGCGGCGCCACCCATGTGTGCGGTCCTAGCAATGCGTAGAATGGGGCAAGAAATGCGCTGTAACCAACCGGGTAATGGGTCCACGGTTTCCACAGCGGAAGGCCGTTTCGAATCACGTCCTCGGAATAGCCTAGGCCCGCCGCAATGCGGGTTGCGCCGAAGTGGTAGTAATGGCCGTCCCATACGGGCTCCTTGGCCCACGCAAGCGCAACATAGAGGCGGGGCAGCAGAGCCAGCAATGTGAGTCCAAGCGTGAACCAAACGTCTGTGCCGCCAATGACCTTGGCTTGGCGATGCGAGCAAGTCACGACGGGTACTGGCCTCTGATCGGTCGGCTTTCACCGCGCATCCGGCGCAGATAGGTTCGAGTCACCTGAGTCGGATCGAGCTCGAGACACTTGGCCACTTGTTGCAGGAAACCCCGCGTGTAAACCAGTGCTGGCAACGCTTGGTATTCCTCGGCTTCGATGGCGCGCAGATGCGACGCCGAGATCTTGGTGCGACGAGCGATCTCTTCGATCTCGATGCCCAGTGATTCGCGCACTTTGGTCAGCAATTGGCCGGTGAATTCGGTTTCCGCCGAGAGCTCGCGCGTTAGCTCATCGCGCAGCAACTGCCGTTCGGCGGCGAGCGCCGAATCTTCTTGCGTGGCAAGTCTGCCCTCGGGTTCCTCGGTCTCGGGAAAGTGAGCCATGTCGTAGGCACGGCGCCGGATCGGATCGAGCAACGTATCGTAGGCTTCTTCGATGTTCGTAGCTGCCTGCGCCAATTCCGAATCACTGAGGAGCGAGGTCAGTGCCAAGCTATAGGGTTGGTACACGTCCTTCTGCCGCTTGTAGGCGCGGCGGATCTCCTCGTCCGTGGAACTGCGGTTCGTCCCCAGGACGTCGTAGAAACTGAGTTCTGGTGCCACGATGGGCGGCTTGGGGGCGACCGTGCGAGCTTGGTCGCGTGTGGCACCGAGGGCCATGACTCGGCGCGCGATCCGCTCGAGGTTGCGCGCGCTCTTGCTCGTTGGGCTGTCGAGCAATATGGGGCGCCGACGCACGACGCTGAGCCAAACTGAATCGTCTTGTTCGATATGCCCCACGTGGTCGAGCTCGACGCCCAGATAGCGCCGAGACATGTCGCACATGGCCGCACCGAGCTCGTTGTCTTGTCGCAACCGAATGCCATTGACTACGAGCCGAGGCCTCAATTGTGATAGCTCGCTGGCTGCCATTTCTGCTAGCGATGTTTCGTAACGCGCTAGCGCGTGTACGACGTCTAATGGCGAGGGCAGCGGCACGAGCTCGCCGAGCACGCGGTCGACCAACCGCAATTTGAAGCGATCTTTGATCAGCGTGCGGCGCAATCGCCGCAAAAAGAGGGCTCGAGCAAACCGGTAGGTGGCTTCAACCGCGGGGGGGTCCGGGGAAGTGACGCAGAGCCCTATGTCGGCCGACAAGAAAAGGTCGAGGGTGGGTGGTGCCGTGCTCGCGCCCAAGTCGAGAATGACGTAGTCCGCCTCTTGCTGACGCAGTCGCTTTGCCCACAGCGCTTTGCGACCTGGCCGAACCGGTGTGCTCGACCCAGTGCTGTAGAGTTGCGGCATGAGTGACAGTCCGGGCACGGGGGTCGGCACGGTGCGCAGTTCGACGTCGCTGCCGTCGTCCGGCTGTGAAGCGAAATGCTCCTGGGACATCCCAAAGTGGGTATGAAGCTCCGCCCCCGAGGGATCAGCATCCACCAAAATGACGGCGCGTCCGAGCTGCGCAAAGTAGACGGCCAGGTTGACCGCAAGTGTGCTCTTGCCAACACCGCCGCGCCCACCACCCACCGCCAGCACGTGGCGCACCGTACGCGGCGCCGCAATACCTTCAGCCGGGGTCATGGAGTGGGGTTGCATGGGGCCCGGTTTTAGCCCGGGCTCAGCCCCGGCGCATCCCCCAAGCAATTCAGGCCGGATCAGAGCCGTTCCAGGCGTCGTTGCTGCTGGATGTGGCCAGTTGCCGCCGATGCTGTACGCTGGGCGCCACCATGAGACGAAGGCTGTGCCTGTTGGCGACCCTGTGGGCCCTTGGTTGTGGAGCCGCAAATAGCAATCACGCGAATCAATCCCCCTCCGCCAACCAGGCATCGACTGAAGTCGACACTTCCAACCTTACGCAACGCGAACGCGCAGACTATGGCGAGCTGCTCCGCTCGCTGCTGGCACCGTGCCCAGAGCTACCTTTGAGCATTGCGGAATGCGTCGAGCAGCACGCTGCGTGCACTTCATGTCTGCCCGCTGCTCGGTTCTTGCGTGATTCCATCAGCCGTGGCCATCCGGCTCCGCAGACTGAGTCAGCATTTCGCCTTCGGTTCGATCCAAAGTCGGTGAGCAAAATCGATACGGAGGGTTCACCGGTCAAGGGCGACGTCAATGCTCCGGTTACCGTTGTCGAGTGGGCCGACTTCGAGTGCCCGTTCTGCGCACGTGCTTCCACCTTCATCGATGCGCTGGTCAAGGCACGACCGTCTCGAGTAAGGCTGATTTTCAAGTACTTTCCGCTCAGCGGCCATCCCCACGGGGAATTGACGGCAAGCGCCGCCGCGGCAGCCGATCTGCAAGGCAAGTTCTGGCCGATGCACGACCAGCTGTTCGCGAACCAAGCCGATGGCTTGGATGAAACGAAGATCCGAGCGATTGCGAAAACCATTGGGCTGGATCTCGAGAAGTTCGAAAAGGATTGGGCCTCCGAGGAAGTCAAGCAACGAGTCGATCGCGATCGCGCTGAGGCGGATCGGCTGGGGCTAGAGGGCACACCTTTCGTTTGGGTCAATGGTCGCCACGTGGATTCGAAGTACTTCGCCTTGGAGGAGGACTTGCCAGTCTGGCTCGACCTCGAGTGGACTCTTCAAACTAGTGCAAAGCAGAAACCGTGAAGCCATCGATCGATCAAGGTTGTTTTCCCACCGGCTTGCACTACCCGGGCATCGCACATTTACTGCGCGTCGCGGCGATTGGTATTGCCGACGAGTTTGCGGTCGAGACCATTGTGTCGGATTTGTCGATTGTGGCCATTGACACCGAGACCACCGGTCGCGATCCATTGAACGATCGCATCGTCGAGGTTGCAGCAGTCATCCACGATGGACAACAGATCACGCAACGACTCAGCTGGCTAATCAATCCTGGTCGGCCCATACCCGCAGAGGCGACCGACGTGCACAAGATTACCGATGCTGACGTCGCAGACAAACCAACCTTCTGTCACGCGATGCCAGAGATTCTGGAGGCGCTCGCAGGGAGAGTGCCGCTCGCATACAATGCGACCTTCGACAAGCAATTCTTGGTCGCGGAGTGCGATCGTTGCGGCGCCATTGCAGGACGACTCGTCCCTGCGCTGCGCCGCAACGTGGAGTGGATCGATCCGCTCGTGTGGGCGCGGGAGATTCAGCGCGACGAGCGTAGTCGTGCACTCGGCGACGTGTGTCAACGCCTTGGGATTGCGTTGGACAACGCGCATCGTGCAACGGATGATGCCGAAGCTGCACTAAAAGTCATGTTGGCTTTTCTGCCCGACGCTCGGATCCCGCGGATGTATGGCGGCTTCCTTCAGGAGCAGCGGCGGCTCGACCGTCAGCAGAGTGACGAGCGAGCGCGCTGGCGTCGAGAACGAACTCCGTAGGCGTGGTGCACGCCAACAGAACGACGCAAACGCAGCCAGATTGGCAGGCGTTGCGGCAAGACGACGCAGCGGGGTGGTCGGAGGGCCATGACGCCGAGGAATGGTCGAAGGACCATGACGCCGAGGAATGGTCGAAGGGCCATGACGCCGAGGAATGGGGGTCCTTCGATGAATGCTTAGGTTTCCATTGCGGGGGGCCTAACACCTCTTTGGCGTTTAGTGAGCCACCCGCCATTGCGAGTCCGTCCTACCGACTTAACTCACACCATAAGAAGGCCGTAGTTGTTCGGTAGCCCGGTCGCGGATTTACCAATGGAGCCTCGTCGTGCCTTGCAAATGCAACCCAATGATGCAGCCTGACCTTCATTGTAACGTGCTGGTATCGAATTGCCGGCGGCCGGCCGAGGTGGGCGTTATCGATAAAACCCTAGGTCCGGCGTATGGAATGAGGGGATGATTCGGTAAGCCGATGGTACGCACGCCACAATACGGGTCCGATGCACCACTGCACTCTTCGATTGTGGGTGGTCGGGAAGAGCTGCGTGCCGGTTTGCTCAAGCCCTATTTATTGCGTTTTCGGGACGAACGCGGCGAATCAACGGTGCGCGCGCTGCTCTCGACCGTTGGACTCTCGTCGCTCGTTATGGACGATGAGATGGCTTGGATTTCGCTCGGTGCGGCGCGCCGGGCCTTGGATGCACTGGGTACGGCCCTTGGGCGCGAGGCCATTGCCCACTGCTCATCTTGGCTAATTCACCCGGAAACCTTAGGCGGCTACGTTCAGATGTTGCGAGTGGCCGCAGAACCACTGGACGCCTATCGCTACCTAACGGCGCACGCCAGCGAAACGACGCGGGTTGGCACCTACGAATTGCGTGTGCTGGGGCAAGGCAAGATAGAGGTGGACTATGTGCCCGTGCTCGGCACTCTGGACGAGCAGAAGGATCCCTTGCTTTGCGCGGCGCGTAGCGCGGAACTCGAAGGAGTGCCGCTGTTTTGGGGCCTGCCGACGGCCGTTGTCGAACACTCTGAGTGCATCGCAAAAGGCGACAGCATGTGTCGATACCAGATTCGCTGGGACGAACGGGGAAAGCACCAGATCTGGCTTGGCGCGTCGGGTGGAATGCTGGCAACCGCGGCCACTGTGGCACTCTCCGGCAATTTCCTGGCCATGGGTATCGGGGCAACGGTGGGCGGGGTGTTCGGCGGTGTTATTGCCTACCTTGTCGATCGCATTCGGCGCGAACGTCGAGCACGAGTTTTCGAAAAGAACCGGATTGCGGCACTCGAACGCGGTCTCGAGTTGAGAGGGCTCGGCATGCTGCCCGAGGGTGACCTCGGAGGTACCGTGCTCGGTGGCAAGTACCGAATCTTGCATCGCATTGGTTCGGGTGGAATTGGTGCCGTCTATGCGGCTGAACACATTTCTCTAGCCCATCGAGTTGCGATCAAATTGTTGCGTGGAGCTGCGGCTGCGGATGCAGCCGAGACGGCTCGTCTGCGCCGCGAAGCACAAGTACAGGTATCGATTGAGCACCCGAACGTGATTCGCACGCTGGACTTGGATCAGACCCCGGACGGCAGCATTTACGTGGTCATGGAGTTGCTGCATGGGATAAGCCTTGCGGAGCGTTTGCGTGAAGGGCCCGTTCCCGCTGCCCAGGCCGTCTACATATTCGTGCGCATGTGCCGGGCTCTGGAAGCCGCCCATCGCAACGGCGTGATTCACCGCGATCTGAAACCGGGCAACGTTTTTCTGTGCTTTGACAGCTCCGTCAAGGTCCTCGATTTCGGGATGAGCAAACTTGCCCAGGCTGAATCCCTGACGCAAGAGGGATACACGCTCGGAACCCCCGAATATATGTCTCCCGAGCAGTGCATCGGGGCACCCCTCGACCCACGCTCGGATCTCTATGCGTTGGGTGTCCTCATGTATGAGACATTGACGGGTGAGATCCCGATTCAGAGCCGCAATCGTCGCGACCTGTTGGAACTACACCAACGGGCTATCCCGGTTTCAATGTGTGAAAAGAGGCCAGATCTGCAGATCCCGCCCGAATTGGACAGGATCGTGCTCGCGTGTTTGGCCAAGCGCGCCG
>CAZCNI010000013.1:0-12810 GCA_964499765.1 uncultured Polyangiaceae bacterium | reverse complement strand
GATCAGCACCAGGGCAGGCAGCAGCACGCAAGCCAAGACAACGCCATCAATCCCGAGCGCCAGTCGGGGCAGGCCCGCGCTTTGGAGGGCTGAGCCGAGCACGATCCCAATGCCCAATCCCACGTAGCTGAACGTTACCACGTGCAGGTAATTGAGAGCGAGTTGCACCACCGTCGGGTCGCGATCGAAAAACTCGATGATGTTCTGCCCCTGCCCAATGTAGATACTTGCCAGCACCAGCATCATGACCACGTTGTAGCCCGCCGCGATCCAACAGCTGCCCAGGGCGCGCTGCTCCTGCTTTGCTCCCAGGTTCTGTCCCACGAAGGTTTGCGCAGCGCTGCCCCAACCAAGGCTAATGAAGAGCGCCATGGTCTCCAAGCGAAACACGATACCGAGCGCCGTCGTGGCCGACTGATCTTCAGCCGTTGTGTAGGCGCGAGCCACGAGCGATTGCACGAGCAACATGGCAAGGATGCGAATCACCAGCTGAGTGCTCGCAGGCCACGCAAGACGACCGAGGGTCGATAGCAGGGCGCGGTCGAAACGACCCCGCGTTGCGGCACTAAATAGGCCAAGACGAAAGAACAGGATGAAGAAGAGCGGAGCAAGAACCGCAACGCGTGCAAGCACGGTGGCCCAGGCCGCCCCCAACAAGCCAAGCCGCGGAACATGCAGAGCGATCGCAATGCCTTGGCCCCACGCAAGTAGCTCGGGAGCCGGGCCTGGGCCGTAGACGAACACTACTGCGAGCAGGAAATTGAGGACATTCGAGACCAACAGGAACGCTACGGGAGTCTTGCTGCTGCCCAGCGCGCGTTGCAGTGTGGTCCAATGCAAGAGCAGGAATATGGTGATGTTGCCACCCACGGTAACCCGCAAGTATTCAGCACCGAGTTCCAGAACCCGGCCCTTGGCTCCCATCAGATCACGCATGATCCACTCAGCGCCAAATAGACCCAGAATTCCGAATGCAAGCCCGAGCAGCAGCACCAAAAGGGTGGATTGCCACGCGACGCGGCGCGCCCCGAGCAGATCTCCGGCACCAAACCGATGGCTGGTCACCGTGGCTGCCGCCGTCGAAACCCCAAAGCTGATAATGCTGCCAATTGCAGCAACCTGATCACAGATGCCAATCGCGCCAAGGGCAGCCCCGGCTTCGGTCTTACCCAAGCGCGACACCATGTAGGCGTCCACCAGGTTGAACGTGACTTGCAGCCCCATACCGAGCGCCAAGGGACTCCCGAATCGCAGCAGTCCGAGTGCTAGCGAACCCTGCAGCGTGCGGCGGCGTGTCTCATCAAAGTCCACGGGGGCGCGCCCTCTCGAAGCAATCTTGAGGGAATGAGGCTTTGGTGCGCAGGGCTTCGGTTGCGTCAGCGAACTGCGCCGTGATGGGGTCGTGATACCCGCTGGGCCTCCGCAGTTGCGTGAGCTCAGTGGTAAAGTGATGGCCAATGCGTTCGACGAAGAGCTCCCGCAGGTACTTGCCGACCAAAGACGCCAACATTACCAGCGGGTCCGTTGCATCCGCGTCGCGAATGAACCTGAGTTCTCCGAACGATGCCACTTGGTAGATGCTCTGTTCCGGCGACTCACGAGCAATCTGCGGCTGCTTGGAATTCAAATGAGCAAAGTGTTGCGTGTAGGCGCTCATGCTGCCGACCTTGCCGCACACGACGGTAATGGGCGGGCGCACGGTATCGGCAATGTGCACAATCAGCTCCTCCATGGAATGCAGATCCACCAAAAACCGGTTCTCGCCGTGCGCACCGCGGGCATTGAGCTCAGCCGTACATACCAGGCGAGACAATACTCGTATCGGTGTTATCCCCAACTTATTTAGCTTCTGCAGGGCCCGCATGACGTCTGCCACCAGAAAGTCGCCCGCCTTGAATCGTTCCCCGCGGTGCTGCCAACATTGGACCCGTGCGTTGCTGGGGCAGCGTTGCTTGAGTTGCTTGGTTGGCAACAATGTCACTGCCTCGACCAGTTCGGCCGGGTGCGTGACTTCACTTCCGGCTAGCACGCGAGCCCAGGCCTCTGCCAAGCGGACATCGCCATGCGCGACCAGTCGCTTTGAATCATCCAAGAGCGGCTGAGCCTTTCGTGTCCGCCAAGACTCGATCGCGTGCGCACCCGACGCTGTGACACGGGCGACTACGGCGGTAACCACCAAAGGACCGAGCCGAGCGCCGAGCCCGTTCTCGTCAATGCCGACACAGTGCAGTGTGGAGCTCTCCACAAGAGACTTCTACGCCAAGAGTTCGGTTTTGGCCACGGGGAAACCCGCGGGGCGTTCGACAGCATAGGACAGCGCGAGCACTTCGGTGAGCAACACGCGATAAACCTCGTGCACGTCATCGACGTCGATGTCGCTGGCGTGGGCCTCCAGCGTAGCATCCACATGCTCGTGAACGAACTCGAGCAGGTCGGGCTGTTCCATGGCAACGATGTCGTCCGTATCGAGGACATCACTTGGATCGGTTTGGCGCAATTGCTCATCGAGCGTCAAGAGCTCACGCGTGGCCTTGAGCTCCTGCTCGGTGATGCTCGCAATATGACTCCCGTGCGTTTGTTCGAAACTCAACCAGACTGCCAGCGTTAGGAAATACCCAAGGCCCAGCGCTGTTTCATCGAGCGGCTTGCCGAGTACCTCGGTAACGTAGGAGGACAGGGCTCCCTGTTTGCGTTCGAATCGTTCGAACGCCTCGTCGAGCTTTGCCCTTGTCTGCTCGTCATCCTCTGCAAGCGATTCACGCAAGGACTCGAGCACGTGCGCGGCAACGCGCGCATAGGCAGGTACTGGGCGAATGGCCGAACGTCTAACCCACATCGAATCCGGTTTAGCAGGGGTGACCTCGTCATGCCACGATGCAACAAACGTCGAGGCTGCCCTCGTGTATTGTCGTCAACTTAGCTTCAAGGGCAAGCTCGCCGCGTTTGGTCATAAACAGCTGCACGTTTGCAGAACCCGTTCACGTGAGATCGGCTTTGTGCGTGTGGTGGAAACTGGAACGTGGTGGTACACGCGCCTGCGTTTCGCGTGAAGACCATTGAAAGAATGCGTGTCGGTACGGCTTGGCTCAGTCGCTGTTGGTCGCTTCGGCCTGACCAACGCAGCCGACTCTTACGCCGAGCAGTCATTGGTGCAACGACGATCACTCTCATTGGCGCACTTTGCCTGACGCTTTACGATCGTTTGCATGCCGTACTGTGGCTGGACGATATTCCGATCACTAGTCTGGCCAACAAGGATGTAGCGCCGGCACTTGAGGTTTGGTGGCGTCAATTCCAAGAGAACACCCTGCGCGTGACGGTTGCTGACGCTCCGTTCGAGGTCAAACTGAGCCAGCTCGATTGCGTGCTTGACGTGGCCGAAACGGCGCGCCGAGCCGAACGCGCAAAGAATGCCCACTTCTGGCGACCCGTTCACACGCGGCGCGCTGGTTTTATCGACGTTGCGGTGACCTGCCCGGAGGCAGCCTTGCACCCCGTACTCGACGAGTGGGAGAAGCAAGGCATCCAACAGCCGCCGAAGTCGGCAACCCTCGTGTGGGAAAGAGGTGCGATCCTGCCGCACCCCGGTGAGGCAGGGAACATCATTGAGCGCGCAGCGGTCAAGCGCCAACTGGAGAGCGACTTCGTGCGTCTGGTTCGCGAGGGTTTTTCACTGCCCGTCACACGCGTTGAGCCGAAACTGAGTAGCGAGCAGCTACAGGCACTGGCCGAGCAAGCGAACCGCTACATCAAAACATCGCTGGTCATCGAATCCAAAGCACCCCCGCTGAAAGCTCATCTGTTGCATTCGGATTTGGGGCGCATGCTCCAATTGCGGGAAAATGAGCGAGGACAATTCGAGATTGCTTTCGATGTCGAAGTCCTGACACAGGTGCTGCGCTCTCGGCACATTGCCCCGGCGTGGCCTGCCAAGAACGCGAGCCTTTCGGTGACTAACGGCAGTCATTTTGCGGTGGTCCCAGAGGCCCGCGGCTACCGTTTCTCGATCCCCAAGTTGGCCGAGCAGATTCTTCACTCGGTCCAACAAGGCGAGACACGTGTTCCGATTGACGCGGAACTCGGTGAAGAAGCCACACTGAAGGCCGCGGACGTTGGTAACCTCGGTATTCACGAGCTCATGGGGGTCTTCACGACGCATCATGCCTGTTGCCAGCCGCGGGTGAACAACATTCATCGCATTGCCGATCTGCTGGACGGCATCATCGTGCTACCGGGGGCGACGTTTAGCGTCAACGAGACCATTGGACCCCGCTCGCTCGCTAACGGCTTTGTCATGGCGCCCAGCATCGAAGACGGCGAAATGGTCGATACGATTGGTGGCGGGGTGAGCCAGTTCGCAACCACCTTCTACAACGCGCTGCTGCGTTCGGGACTAGAGATACAGGAACGTCGGGCGCATACCTATTGGTTCGACAGGTATCCGATGGGGCATGAAGCCACGCTTTCCTTTCCCAAGCCGGACCTGGTGTTTCGCAATGACACCCGCTCGGGCGTGCTGATCAAGACCGAGTACACGGAAAAGTCCATCACGGTGCGGCTGTATGGAGACAAGGAGCATCGGCAAGTGGCGTTTGGGGTCTCGAAGATGATGGAAGTCGAACCGCCGCCCCTCGAGCGACTTCCCAATCCCGACCTCAACCCGGAAAAGGAGCACACGAAGAACGGCGGCCGTATGGGCTGGAGCGTTATGACGTGGCGCACCGTGACACTCGCCAACGGCGAGCAGAAGAAGGACGAACGCAAGGTCACGTACAAGCCGCAGGTGCGCCGCATCGAAGTGCACCCGTGCAAGCTCAGGCCCGACGAGCTCGGTTACACGGGAGAACGCTGCCCCAAGGTTGAGCCGACGAGTGAGGAAACGAGCGAAGACGACAAGTGAATGCGCGGGAGCAGCGCGCCAGAAAGCAGTGTCAAAGTTCCGTCACTTCATCGATCAATCGTTCGACACGGTCCGAATTACTGCGGGGGCGGCGCGGTCCGAGCTTGAGCTCGAGTTCTTGTCGTGTTCTCTGGTAGTCATTCCAGCGGCCGTAGCGATGCTCGAAGAACGTCACGCCATCGTAACCGTAAAGAATCATATCGCTGGGAATTGCGCGGTAGAATGATGCGGCCAGCCGAGTCTCGCGCAATTTCGCCTGCTCGAGCAGGTAGCTGTGAAGCAGCATGACGATTTCATCGACGTCTGCCAGTGAGAGGTCGACCGCGCGAGGGACATGACAATGCGAGCGCTCGTATGGTGATGGGTCGCCCGCAGTGATGCGGTATAAGGGGAAGTAGAGAACCCCTCGATGATCATGGCAGCGCAGCAAAAGGCTGACGCGTTGCTCGCGCTGGCTGGTGACTAGCAGGGGAAAGGAAAACGAGCCGTGGTGAGGATCGAAAAGCGGTGAACTTGGACCAAACCTCAACTCGAGCACGGCCAATGCGTGTCCGATCGTCAGGGGCGCCCCACCGGGCAACGAACGTTGACTCAATCGAAGCAGGAGTTCGAAGTTCTGACTCAGCGGTAGGGCGTGGTGTCCCAAGGTCACGAATTCATCGTCGGCGAGTCGCCATAGGGATGTGCGACCTTTCACCAGGTGAAGGTGTGGTCTTGCCATCGGGCCTCCTCAATAGATTGGGTACTCGAGGGGCCTATCCTTTTCCCCTCGACCCCCTTACATAAGCACAAAAGCCAGATGTTCGTCTAGGACGAACTTCCTGCAAACGGGCCGGATCTACGGTCCCGCACCCATGCCTCGACGCTCCACATCCAATTCCTTGGCCAAGGGGATTGGGCTACGTATTGCGCAGCTGCGCAATGAGCAATTCCTGACCGCTGAGAAGTTAGCCTACGAGAGTGATGTGGGGTCCAAGGGTTACGTGAGTGACATTGAGCATGGGCTGGCGCTTCCGTCGCTGACCACACTGGAACGCATTGCTCAACGACTCGACGTTTCGCTTTACGACCTCCTTGTATTTCCAGAACAGGGCGATCGCGAACAACTCATCGATTTGACTCGCCATGTGCCCAAGGGGCCCCTTGCTCGAATGGTGCGAGAACTTCTAGAGGCCCAGCCCCCGACCCCGCAGTGGTCGGCGCCGCGCCTAAGTGCGATTCGTTCCTATGCAACGCTGGAAGTTGCGGCGGGTTGGTCAACGCCGGCGTTGCCGCGAGCCGACGTGGTGGCCGAGACCGTGCGTCTGCCTGGCAAATTCAAGCGCGGTCATGACTTTGCGGTCCGCGCTTCGGGCCATTCAATGGAGGGGTTTCGCGCTGCCATACGCGACGGCGATTGGCTCGTCATGCGCAAAGGCGAGCTTACGCCCGAGTCAGCGTTAGGCCAGGTGGTGTTGGTTGCCCGTGAAGACCGGTTTGGCGACAAAAGCCTGCACGTTAAGCGAGTGGTCAAGAAGGCGCAGCGGATTTGGTTTCGGTCGGACGACAGCGACGTAAAGCCGCTGGCTGCTACGCAAGCCGACGAGATCGTTGCGACTCTCGTTTCAGTTGTGCAGCCTGAAACGCTGGCCCCTCCTGTGCATTCGCGCATTCAGAAAGTCGGCCCGGGAAAGGTATTCGGGTTGACTCGAGAACCCACTGGCAGTTGGTCGCGCATTGACGGTCACCTATTTCTTCAAGTGAAGTCAAACACCATCAAGCCAGGCGGAGTGCTACCCATCAGGGGCTGCGACCCACGCCCGGCGGAAACCGCCTACGTGTTCTCGACTGGCGCTGGCGTGCTCGAATACTTGGGCCTAGCCAGGTTCGATCACGAGAACGACCATTGGCGGCTGGGTGAAACCGCATGAACGATTCAATGAGCCAGCGCCTATCCATGGGCGGCGTGCTTGTCTGTCATTCGCCGTCCGTGTAGGTCGCTAGTCCTCGGAGCCACGCGCGTGAGCGCGCTGCGGGTGCAGCGGTCATCGCTTTGGCAGCAGCTGCAAGTCACTAGACTCGACGTAAGCCTGAGTTTCGCCCCAGAGCACTTCGCAAAAACGGTCGTTGATCTTTGAGACGTCCACGCGTGCACCCTCGGGGATGCCGACGGTGTCGCGCGTTACCGTCACCGGGAGCGGAAGTCCGGCTGCGTCGCGCAGACGCGCCTCGGGTACAATTACGATACCCGTGCGCAGTTCGTGGCGCATTTGCACTGCTGCGTGCAGCAGCCCGCTGGCAAGCAAACACGAGGCACCGGCAATACTTGCTACTACTCTGCCGACGAAACGTCGGCGTGGCGAACCGGCGAGCCATGCTGCAAGCAATCCGAACGTGCAGAAAACTGATGCCCCGAGTGCCGTAACGACCCAAAAATTCTCAGGCAGCAACCGCACCAACGCGCGGCCGAGTGGGGGACGCTCCAGCAGACTCTGCGCGCCCTTGCGACTCCGTTCGCGTGATAACTCAGCATGTACGGCGGCGAGCGTTGCCTCAGCTTCGGCGTCCCCGGGCCGAAGCACGAGCGTTTCTTCTAGGGCTGCTACGGCGCGACCCAAGTCGCCCGACTGCGCGCGCTGAGAGTGCGCGCGTTTGATGTAGGCAATGGCGCGATCGTAGCTGGCCTCCGGGTGCAGCACGCCGCGATCTGCGATCTGTTCGAGGGCTGCAAGGGCTTCGCTGGGCGCATCGGCTTTGATCGCGGTCGTTGCCTTGTTGAACAGCGACTGCGACTCGGGGTCAAGCGACTCGGTTGCGACTGCGACAGCGCTCGTGCTCAGTATCAGCCCCGCCAGCAGTACCGCGCCGGACTTGAAAGATGGGTTCTTCATGTGCCGCGCCCTTTCACTGGTACTGAGCGCCGGCAGAGGCTGTCAATCAGTGGTTGCGCCCGGTCAATGGCGCGGGCGAGCAGCTGCGGTTCACTGCCCGTGAAGCGAACCGCGTCGCAAACATTGAGCGTCTCGACAATCGCATCCGCGTTTGTCTGCTCGAGACCCGCAGTCGTCAATGTGGATGCCAACTCATCGCGAACGATGCCGCGCGCCCGAATGCCGGTGGCCGCTTCAATGGCCAGCACCAGGGCCTTCTCCAGCGCGGAAGCTGCCGCAGGTGCGTCACCGTTCGCTAGGATTTGCCGGCAAGTCGCCATCTGCGTCCCGGTGCGCCGCTTCACGGAATCGCGCTTGCTTGTGAACTTCGCATTGACGGCGCTAGCCAGGGACTTCAACCCCATGCTCGCGATAACGCTGAGGGGTCCCAGAAACAGCAATAGCCAGAAGTGACGAGTGTCAGCCCAGTACTGTGGTGGGGGCGGTGCTTCAGCGAGCTTGTCGCGGGGCACGAGCGGCAATTCCGCGGTCGGATCCGTTGCTGATGCGGCAGGCGCGGCGCTTGCCTCTGCATCCGCCACCGCGCTTGGTTTGACTCTAATCTGACCGAGATCAACCGAGGCTACCTCATAACGCGCGTGGTCTGGGTCCCAGTAGGGTAGCGCCAGTTTCCCGAGGTTGACGTTGCCGGCCTCGTTGAGTTTGACGACGTATTGCCAGGTTCGTGTCCCAGCGAGCTTGCCGCCTTTGCGCTCAACGGCCTCGTTGGTAGTCGGTTCGAGCCACTCAACGCCCTTGATCTCTGGCAGATCGAAATTCTGAGGCAACTTGCCGATCCCGGACAGGGTGACGTTCACGGCCACGGCCTCGTGTGCACTGACTTCACGCGGCTCGACAGTGGCCGTCAGTTGAAATTGACCAACGTCGCCCAAGCGATAACCGGCGGGTCTGCCGTTGAGCGGCGGCTCGACGACGGTAATCGTCAGTGGCTGACTCTCCCGTTGCACGTTGTCGTACTGAGGGTTGCCCATTTGTCCAGCACCGCGAAACTGAACGCGCATTGGTTCAATCACCAGCTTGCCTGCGCGCAGCGGAAATAGAGCGCGATCCTGAATCTTGCTCGCGTACCAGACCTCGGTGCCGATCTTCATCGGCTGCTCGCGGTTCCCGTCGCCGTCGATGAGGTCGTGATTCAAAAAGTCCTTGAACGATGGTTGAGTCGGGTTGCCACATTCGAACAGTCCCGCGTGGCCGTAGGCAAAAACCGAGTAAGAGATCTGTTGTCCGACTACCACCTTCTTTGGTGTCGCCCGCGCGTCGAGAAAAGCCACCGGGTCGCGTGCCGTCGCAATGTCGAGCTCATGAGGCCAGCCATTGATCTCTACTTGCTCTGGGAGCGTCTGACCGAGCTGTCTCAACTGTCCCATCGGCGGCAGCAATGGACCGCTGAACGGGTCGAAGTCACCAAACGGATCAAAGGGATCGAACGGTGAACGGCGCCCAGTGCGCTGGCGTTGCCCAGAGATCGAACCAGCTGGCACGATCTCGACAATGAACGCCTTGTCCGACACTTGATGTCCGCCGGAGATGACGCTGGCAGGTCCGAGTCGAAATCGACCGACGGTATTCGAAGCCAGGATCCAAGTTGCGTTGATACCGGTTCGGTTGTCGATGTGCCCAAACGACATGTTCACTTGACGCTGCGTGGACACGCTCGGACCTTGAATCGCAAAGTTCGTCGGCACGGGAAGCTTTGGCTGCGAGGGCGAGTCATCGCTCGAATCGGCCATGGCCGTGAACTGCACACTGAAGCGTTGCCCCACCTCGACCTTGGCGGGAGCTTGCGTATTCAACCTTAGCTCAGCATAAGCAACCTGAGGCTGCAGCACGACCGCAACCGCCGCCGCGCATGTCACAACAATCCGCCCGCTCGCGCCTCGCACTCGTTGCGCAACTATCGCAACTGGCAGTGGCCAGCGAGCAGCGCGATTCACTTATCCTCCATCCTGACCACGCCGCGGCGATGTTGGGCGTTTTCTTTGGCCATGTGCTCGTGAAGGCTCGGTGTCTGCTCGAGTTCATCCAAGATCCGATCATCTTGGTTTTGAGGTTCGCGGGAAGGGGGCTGGTCTTGTTTGGGCGGATCGGGGGGCGGCTGTCCTGCGTCGGGTTGATTCGACTTCCCATTGCCGGCGTCGGGTTGCTGCGGCTTGTCTTCGGGCTTGTCGGGCTTTTTGTTCTCGCCACCGCCGTCGGGTTTGTTGTTGCCCGCATCGGGTTGCTGCTTATTGCCGCCATCGCTCGCACCGCCGCCGTCGCCCGGATCCTTCTTGCCGCCGTCTTGTCCGGCGTCCGGCGGTTCGCGCTCCGAGCGCTCGAGCGCGAGCGCACGGTTCCATGCTGCGTCGCGGCCAATCGCGTCGCCCTGGTCGCCGGTCATGCCCGGGATCAGGCGTAGCGCCAGGTCATAGCTCTTGACCGCGTTCTTGTACTCTTCGCGCAAAAAGTAGAGGTTGCCCGCGAGGTAATTGGCGCGCGCCCGAAACTCGACGCTGGCCTCGGGTAAGTCACCCAGCGTCAGCACAACACGCAGCGCGCATTCCACCTGCTCACTGCGCTGCGCCAATAGCTGTTGCGTGGCTGGGTTCTGCTGCGCATTGACCGGGGCACTCGGCTCGCCAAACCTGCCGCCGAACCGCTCTGCCACTTGAAACAGCGCGATCCCTAGGTCAAACGCTGCGTTATGGCGAACATGGAGCGAATCGGGGGTACCGATGTTGCCGCCTGAGCACTTGCCTGTCGATAGGTATTGCTCCAGCAGCTCTACGCCCGCACCAGCGTCTCCGGCATCAATGGCCGTCAGTGCCTTTTCCACATTGGGTGCGCGTCGAATGAACGGATCCTTCAGGCTGCCTTCGCAACTGGTCAGCGATGCGAACCCCAGGGGCAGCAGTATGCCGAGCAGAACGGCAATCGAGGCGCCGGACTTAGAGAGTACGGCGCGCATTCTCATCGCGCTTGCACGGCGGTGTGATATCGAACGCAAGTTGCCATCGGGTGCGTTCACGGGCGTGGGGCGCCGTCGCGTTTGCCCGACGAATACCTCCACCAGGAGCAGCAGTATCGTGAGCCCCAGTGGGTAAACGTAAACATCGGCGAAAACCGTCTCGACCTTTTCGGACAGCTCGCTGCTCATGTAGCGAGCCAACTCTCGGGCCATTTTGTCGATGCCGGTCGTGCCAGTAGCGCTGCGCACCACAAAGCCGCCGCCTGCCTTGGCGGTCTCGGCCAATTGGGCTTCGCCTTCGGCCGAGAGTGCCGTTGTCATCGGGTTGCCCTGTGAGTCTTTGCGCCAACCACGCAGATTGCCGTTTTCATCCACTTCGGGAACGGGTTCCGGCGTGCGCCCACCGATTTGCACCACGTTAACCGTAATGCCGTCGTCGTGTGCGGCCTTGGCCATGGCCGCGGGTTCACCCTCGAGATCCTCGCCGTCGGTCACGAGCACGAGTACTTTGGCGTGTTTCTCGGCTGAAGGGTCGCGCTTGAACAGATCGTGGCCAGCTGCAATGGCTCGCGCCAGCGAGGTGCCGCCCACGGGCATGTCATTGGGCGTCAGCTGCCGGAAAAACTGCGCAATCGCGCCGCCATCCGAGGTGAGCGGGAATGTCATTGGCTCACCGGCGAAAGCCACGGCGCCAAAACGCGCACCGCGTAGCTCCGAGATCAGTCGAGAGACTTCGCTCTTGGCACGCAGCGTGCGCGACGGAGTCACGTCCCGCGCATACATGCTCTTCGAGTAGTCGAGTGCGACCACCACATCGAGATTGGTAGCCGGGATCAGCCGCGTGCCGCGACCGTATTGTGGCCGCGAGAGCGCGATGAACGCCGAGGCAACGGCGAGCACGGTCAGTACGCCTTGGATGACGCGCCGCGTGCTGGCGCGGCCAGTGACTAGGGCCAGAACGTATCGCTCATCGCCGAAACGCCGCACCGAGCGCAGCAGCAGCCATCCGCCGAGCACGAGCAGCGCCGCAAACACTGCAGCCAGTGCCGTACCAAACAACCAGAATGGATTGGCAAACCTCACGGGAACCTCCGCAGAGACCACGCACGCAGCAAGACCTCAATCGCCAGCAGCAATACGCCCGGCAAGAGCAATACCGGGAAGAGTTCTTCGTAACGCGCCACGCTGGCTTCGAAGCGACTCTTCTCGAGCTTGTTCAACACGTCATGAAAGCTTGCCTGCAGCGCTTCGACGTCGGTGGCAACATACGAACTGCCGCCGGTCTTTTCTGCCAGTTTCTTGAGCAGTTCGGGGTTGACCGGAAACTCGACGTTCTGGAATGATGGCCCCAACATACGCCTACCTACGTAGACGCGAGCCATGCTGCCATCACCAATTTGAACCGTGAAGATTTTGGCCGAGACCTTGTTGGCGAGGTCTGCGGCATACTCGGGTGAAATGCGGCCAGCGTTGTTGTCGCCGTCCGTTAGCAGAATGATAGCCTTGCTCTTGGCCGAGCTGCGGCGCAAGCGGGCCGCAGCCGTACCCACCGCGTCGCCGATGGCCGTACCATTGCCGTCGATGACCTCGAGTTCCATTTTGGAGACCATGAGGTCGAGCAATTGGTAGTCGAGCGTTGGCGGGGACAGGACGAAGGCATCTTTGCCGAACACGATGACGCCGATGCGGTCGGTCTTGCGCCGTGAGATGAAGTCGCGAATCACCGCTTTGGCCGCATCCAGGCGGGTCGGGGGCGCGTCCGGCGACTGCCGATTCATCAACGGCAGCAGATCATGCGGCACGTTCTCCATCACGGCTTTCATCGAACCTGAAAGGTCAAGGACGAGCATCTGGTCGATGCCGCTGTCTTCCAGATTCTCTGGGCGCAACGTATTGATGGGGCGCCCCAGTGCCAGGATGAAGAAGGCAAGTGCCACCGTGCGCAACACACCGGGCACATCGCGTAGCGTTACCCGCAGTCCACTTGGGCCATGGCGAAGCCCGGCGACGGTTCCAAGTAGCAGGCGCGGCGT
>CAZCNI010000012.1:0-12944 GCA_964499765.1 uncultured Polyangiaceae bacterium | reverse complement strand
AGGTATTCGCTCTTGCCTCAAAGGTATGCGCCGGGACATCGAAGCTTCGACCCGGGACATCGAAGGTATCTGCCGTCGCAGACACGTTCGAACTGAGACATCGACGGTCTGTGCCGGGGCCTCGAAGCTTCGACCGGAGGCCTAGAAAGTACGCGGCTGGTCGCACACATCCGCATCTTTGGGGGGCGGAGGAGGGGATTGCTATCGCGGGTCTCGGTTCTCAGATAGATGACGCTTGTCTGATCTTGTCGAACCATCATCCCCGAACGCGGCAACCATAGTTCAGGGGTTTTCAGCCCTGAGCGTGGCCGCAACACCCAGCGAGTCTGCCAATGCGTCTGAGCGACTCATCATCCTTTTAGTCGGAGCAGTGCAGTTCGTTAATATCTTGGACTTCATGATGGTCATGCCGCTTGGCCCTGATTTTGCGGGCAGTCTGGGCATACCAACGTCGCACATCGGGTTGATTGGCGGCATCTACACTGCCGCAGCAGCAGTATTCGGTTTAGTTGGTTCGCTGTTTCTGGATAGGTTCGACCGGAGGCAGGCTTTGGGGTTCGCGATGTTGGGTTTGGTGCTTGGCACGGCTCTTGGCGGGATGGCCACCGGGCTCGTGTCCATGTTGTTTGCTCGCGTGATTGCTGGGTGTTTTGGGGGGCCAGCAACTTCTATCGCGTTGGCCATCGTGGCCGACACGGTCCCGGTTGCGCGCCGGGGTAAAGCCATCGGTGCTGTGATGGGTGCGTTTGCTGTCGCAAGTGTTGTTGGCGTCCCTCTTGGTCTTGAGTTATCCCGGCATTGGGGCTGGCGTTCACCATTCTTTGCTGTTGCTGGTCTCGGCATCGTGGTGTCGTTGTCTGCGGTTGGCTTGATGCCACCCATTCGAAGCCACTTGTTGCGAGTCACCGGGAGCGTCAGGCGAGCAAAAGTGAGACTCATTGACGGAACTGCCCGTCTGTCTCTTGGCACGGTCGGTGTAATCATGCTCAGCGTTTTTGCCGTGGTGCCGAGTATTTCCCCGTTCGTCCAACACAACTTGGGCTATCCGCGCGACAAGTTGGGTATGCTTTATCTGGTTGGGGGCATTGCCAGCTTCGTCGTGATGCGGATTGTTGGTTTCTGGGTGGACCGTTCGGGCGCCAGTCGCATGGTGCTCCTTGGAACGTCTATTTATGCGGTTGCGCTGTACACGGGCTTCATTCACCCCGTCTCCTGGCTGCCAACCCTCCTGGTGTTTACGCTATTCATGATATCGGGCAGTGTTCGCATGGTGCCCATGCAAACGCTCGCATCCCGTGTGCCACTTCCAGAGCAACGCGCAGGCTTCATGTCAGCGCAATCCGTTGTTCAGCACTTGGCCTCGGCCATTGGCGCCATGAGCGCGTCTGCCTACTTGGTTTCGACACCCAGCGGTCGATTGCAGGGCATGCCCGCCGTTGCCGGGGCAGCCCTTGTGTTGGCCGCTTTCGCGCCCTTGGGCGCATGGTTGCTCGAGCGACGACTTAGCAACAGAGCGCAGCAGGTCGCCCCGGTGCGCGCGTAGTATCCCTTACCGGCATTCAAATGTCATGCGTTGCCGAGCCCAGACTACGGGTCGCGTCGTCAAACAACATTTCGTCAATTGGCACGGGACGAATGGCACCAAGGGGACTAAGGGAAGCCCATGGCAAGCCCTCGGAGAGCTCCAAAGCAGCGTTGCGATTGGGCAGGTGAAGAACCGAACTATGTTGCGTACCATGACGAGGAATGGGGAGTTCCTGTATTCGACGACCAGAAGTTGTTTGAATTCCTGGTGCTCGAGGGCGCGCAGGCTGGGTTGAGTTGGCTCACCATCCTCCGCAAGCGCGAGGGTTATCGGCGTGCCTTTGCTCGTTTCGACGTGAAAAAAGTGGCGCGATTCAATGCGAAGAAGTTAGCGCTGTTGCTTGAGGACGCCAGCATCGTGCGCAATCAGGCCAAGGTGAAGTCCGCCGTGAACAACGCGCGGGCATTTCTGGAAGTGCAGGCAGAGTTTGGATCATTTGCCGCCTACCAGTGGGGTTTCGTTGACGGGCGACCGATCCAAAATCGGTTTCGTGGCTTGGCAGACATCCCGCCGCGCACTGAACTCTCGGACGCGCTGAGCAAGGATCTGAAACGCCGCGGATTCAATTTTGTTGGCTCGACGATTATCTACGCGCACATGCAAGCGGTTGGCATGGTCAATGACCATCTGGTGACCTGTCCGCGACATCAGACCGTGGCAAAGTTGGGAAAGAGTCGCATTGACCGGTGAGAATGCCTTCTCTTCCCATGCCCGCAGTCAGTGGCCTACTCGCTTCGCAAGCGAGTCCAATTTCTGGCCCAGTGCTGCGGCACTGAATGGCTTAGGAAGTAGCGTCACCAGCGCGTGACTCGTGGCCAGCGTCTGGGCATCCTGATCCGCTTGACCGGTGGAGAGCACCACGGGCACGTTGGGAAGTAGCTTGCGCAAACGTGGCAGTGTTGCTGCTCCGTCCAGTTCGGGCATGTTCATATCGAGTACCACAAGGTTTGGTCGCAACCCCGCCTCAACGACTGCAATGGCCTTTGCACCACCTGAGACGGTCGTGACCGTGTGGCCTGCTGCTCTGAGAATCCTGTGCACGGCGTGCTGGATCAGCTCGTCATCGTCAATCAAGAGCACGTTCAGTGCCCGGGCAACTGGCATTGAAGGTCTTCTCTCAGTGGGCAGAGTGACTTCGAGAGTGGCCTTCTGTGCAGGCAAATACAACTGAACCAGGGTGCCTTGACCGGGCGTACTCTGGAGCTCCATCGTTCCGTGGTGGGCCTTGACCGTGCCAAAGACAATGGCAAGCCCCAGGCCCGTGCCTTTGCCGATTGGTTTGGTCGTGAAGAATGGGTCAAGTGCCTTGTTCAGTACCTCAGTTGGCATTCCGCAGCCCGTGTCCTTCACTTCGAGCAATACCGTTGTGTCGTTGTGATTCCGAGTTCGAAGCGTCAGCGTTCCGCCGTCGGGCATGGCATCCATGGCATTGACACACAAGTTCATCAACGCATGGGAAAGAGCAGCGGGATCCGCTTGAATCGTAAGTAGGTCTTTAGCCAGGTTCACGTCCAATCGAATCTTCTTCAAGGTGGTGCGTTCCAATAGCGCGACGGATTCGTTTACGACGACATTAACGTCTGTTTCGCGCTTCATGGGCAGAGTCTCGCGAGCAAAACCCAAAAGTCCTTTGACCATGGTAGCTCCCCTTTCACAGGCTCTCGTGATCGTGGCTAGGTCTTGGTGCAATGTCGTGCCCTCAGGAACGTCTTCGAGATGAACACTCGCCAGTCCCATTACGGCACTAAGTACATTGTTCATGTCGTGAGCAACGCCGCCCGCCAGCGCGCCTAGGCTATCCAATTTCTCGTTTCGCCGTAGCTGATTGTCGAAGCGCGCGCGCTCTTCCTCAATGCGTCTGCGTTCACTGAGGTCCCTGATGTTCACCACCGTGTGTGCGCACTCGTCGCGTTCATAAGTGGCAAGGTGGATCTCCAAGGGAAACCGACTACCATCCTTTTTCACCCCGATCATCTCGTGTTCCGTGCGCACGGTTTCCTTCTTGTCTCGCACTCTCATGTTGGCCAGCACCAGTCCGCGAGTCTCAGGGGCGATCAGCTCCAGTAGGTCTCGACCGATCAGGTCGCGTGCACTGTAACCAAACATGAGCGAACAGGCAGGGTTGACCATGACTAAAGTTCCCATTTTCGCCACCCCAACGGCGGTCTGAGAACTCTCGAACACTGCGCGTAGCTCCGCTTCCTTTTCGCGCAGGGCGCGTACGTTGGCGTCCGCACGCGTTTTCTCACGATTGAAGCCGCTCTGAACCGCCCAGAGTACTAGTGCATTCGCCAGCAGGCAGACGGTATAGCCGGTCGTGAGATCCACCAGTCGATCCACAGGGGTATCGAAGGGTTTGGTGAGGCTGGGCCACTTGTACTCGATTAGGTGCAACGCGGTAATGTTGATTGCCAACAGAGCCAACCCGACGCCGCGGGCGACCTTCGTGAACAAAACGACGATGAATAGGCCCGCAACGAGGAAGTACAATCCAACGCTGCTGCTGGTGGCACCATTCGGGAACCATAGTAGGTCGAGCAATCCTACCATCGATAGGATGACTGTTTTCTTGTAGTATCGGCCAAAGCGTGCGGCCTTCGCGAACAGCAAACACAGAACGCCGAAGGCAAAGATGCCTCGGTTCACCCAGGGGCTCAGATTCTGCATTGTATTCAACGGGAAGAGGAAGCACAAACACACCACGGCACCGAGAACGCAAAGCGTTTGGAAGAACTGGTCCGCCAAGGGCAGCGTTGGATCAGAGATTACCCACTGCTTCCAACTTTTCAATTGACGAATCGCGCGCTCGAACAAGTTCCACCGGAACCTACGCGTACTTCGTTGCAGTGCTTAATGGGCGCAAGTATCATACCTCGACTCCGCGTCAAAACCATGACAGGCTCGGCATTCCACCAATAGCAATTTGCCCAGCCAGTGGTTGGGTCCCAAACGTATCGGTTCGTGCTTGGGTGTTTTCTCGCTGGGGATGGCAGTTCTCCGGCGACGCTTCGAAAGCTCCTAAGCTCGGCTTCGCCACATCTATCGCACTCGGCTGCTGCCTCCAAGGCCAAAATACACGCTTTTCCAGGTGCCTTTCTTTGAGGCGTGTCCACTTTCGAGCGGTTGACCTGGGCCCAGGGCTGGCCCGAAGCGGTTCGAACAAAGCTCGATTGCACAAGGGCGCTGTGCTGTATACTCCCGCGCATGACCGTTTCAGCGTTAGCCATCTGCGGAAGCCCTCGAATCAACGGAAACACGCACACTTTATTGCAGCGTTGCCTCGACCGGCTCGCAACGCAAGCCGTCAAGGGTGAGCTCGTTACACTCGCGGGCAAAACCATGCGTGGCTGTACTGCCTGTGGCTTGTGCTTGGAAACTTGTGATGCAACGTGCCCAGGCATTGCTGACGACGACTTCCAGCCGATCTTCGACAAGATGGTGCGAGCTGACATCATCATTGTTGGCTCTCCGGTTTACTTTGGCTCAGCTGCGCCTGAACTCATCGCTCTGCTCGATCGCGCCGGATATATATCGCGTGCCAGCGGCCAGGTGCTATCGCGCAAACTGGGCGGGCCGATTGCCGTTGCGAGGCGTGCTGGACACAACTTCACGTACGCCCAATTGCTCATGTGGTACATGATTAATGACATGATTGTACCGGGCTCGAGCTATTGGAACGTAGCCTTGGCGCGTGAACCCGGCGCGGTGAACGACGACCAAGAAGCGCTGGTGACCATTGACCGGTTTGCCGACAACTTGGCATGGCTGGCCCGGAAACTCGAGACGCGCCCAATGGCGCCCACGGGTGCTTAGCATTGCATATTCAGCCTATTGTGCCGCTCAGGCAAGACAACGGTAAGAGCATTACTATGCCGTGGCACCGGCAGCGAAGGCAATTGAGTGCGGTTCTGGTCATGGTGTTGGCGCTGGTGCCAACCCCAGCTGCGTGCTTTCCGGGCGTGTTTGTGGGCAAAGCTGGACGCCAAAGTGTTGCGCACACTGCCCACGTCGTCGTGATGCTCAATGGGCCAATTTCCGTAGTCACCGTCATGGTCGACTATGGAGGCGAACTCAGCCCTTTTGCGCTTCTCATGCCCGTGCCTCCCGATGTAGCCATCGACCGAGTGCGTGCCGTAAAACGTGAGTTCGTCGCACGTCTCGAGCAACTTTCAGCACCCCGCTTCCACGGGTTCTTCGAACAGGACCCCTGCGACCACGGACCTACTGAGCAGGATTGGGACGTAAGATACGAGGCAAGTGACTCCGGCTTCTTGGCGCCTGCATTCTTGCCGCCACCCGAGCGGCATTGGACGGTGTCGAACGACATTAGTATTGCTACTGAACCCGTGTTCAAAAATAGCGAGAGCGAGTTTCGGTTCCAGATACTGCCAGTCAGCGAACCGCGTGAGATCGAAGCTTGGTTGAAGCCACGCGGATATCAGGCAGCAGCAGAGACTCTCAGCGGTCTGGCACGGGCACTCGAGCGACGGAAACTCCTGGTGGCTGAGGTGAATCCCGCGCGTGCCGAGCTTCTGGGCGATGGCGGCCTGCAGTTGGGAGCCATTCGTTATTGGTCGCGAGAACCTATGCTCACCATCAGTTCTACGCTTGGGCTGCTCAATTCCGCCGGCATTCAGGATCTATTTCTCTACGTTCTGCATCCGACGTCGCGCTTTGAGGTCAGCAACTACGACAACGTCTTTTTGCCGTCGAACGTCGAAGTCGACGCAGCTGCTGCGGAGCAACTGGCCGTACTCTATAACGCTCTGTTTGACGCTCAACTCCGGCGCAATCCGCGCAGTGCCGTGACCGAGTATGTCTGGCCAACGACCGGCTGCGGTGAGCCATGCCCCAACGCCCCGCTTACGCTCAACGAACTGATGTCTCTCGGCGGTGACATCATGGAGGCCAAACTGGTGTCTTCTGTTGCGCGCACGCCCGAGCCCGAGCCCGAATCCGATGACGAAAAACAGATGTTCGAACTGCAATTGCAAGGTAAATCCACGCTCGAGAAGGCGCAGTCGCTACGCCAACATGGCAAAGATCGCCGGGAACTCGCGCGTCGCCGCGCAATGATGAGCCGGCAGCGATACATCATGACTCGGTTGCACCTACGCTATGATCGCAAGATTCTGACTAGCGACATCTCTCTGCAACCGGCGGCCGAGCAGCTGCAGGGCGGTATTGGGATTCCCCAGGGACCCAAGGGTGTGCTCCCCAACGCAGCGCGTTCCGCCAAAGTCAGCCACTTGCAGACGCGCTTCGTTAGCCTTTTTGCGTGGCCGCACAGCTACCAGTGCGAAGCACCCACACGCTGGCGTTGGGCCAGACGATGGAAGTCCCTCGATACTGCGCTGCGTAAGGTGTGGCTGGCAAGCGACTTGCCGCAGCATGGCCGTGACCCGAATCTGCTGGCGAAGTTGATCCAAACACCCATCGCCGAGCTGGACATAATACCCAAGCCAGCAGAGGAAGTATCTCTCGCTCCTGCGCAACCCAAGAATGTTTCCAAGAATTCGGGTTGTTCGGCCTGCAGCGGAAGGGGTGCGGGGACTTCGCCGTTTGTAATCGTCGCAGCTCTTGTGTTCGCCCGCAGAATCAGGAAGCGGCGTTAACTCTAGCGCTTAGAGCGGTTTTCCCAGTAATGGACCGCAGGTTGCCAAAACCGACCTAAGGAATCCGCGTTAGCGGATTCGTCACACCGGAATACCCAAGCGAAAAGTCCGACTCGTGAGGTTAGCCGGCGACTGTGCTAGCAAGGGCTTCATGCTCGTTCGGTCTGTATTCGTTGTCGCATCGGCAGTTGGTCTCATCCTGAGCGCGTGCGTGCGCAGAGCGCCGACCGCGGTCAATTCACCCACCGGCTCAGTGGGTGCGGGTACATCGCCCACGCGCGACGAGGCTTGGCTCATCGTCACGTCGCCCTCGACACCTTTTGTGCGATCGCGCATCGCCGCAAAGTCAGCGGACAACGCTGACATCGTCGTGCTCACCTCCCAGCCACTTCAAACCATAACGGGCTTCGGCGGCGCCTTCAATGAGCAGGGTTGGGAAGCGCTCTCGGTCTTGTCTGCGAGTGAACGCAATGCGGTTATGAGAGCCCTGTTTGACCCAATTGACGGGCTTCGCTTCAACATGGGACGCCTCCCCGTCGGGGCGTCGGACTACGCAGTCGATCGCTACACGCTGGACGAGTCTCCTGGTGACTACTCGATGCGAGACTTCTCCATCAGCCGCGACAAGCAACGACTGATTCCCTATATTCAAGCGGCTTTGAAGGTTCGTTCTGACCTGACACTGTGGGCATCGGCGTGGACACCTCCGACTTGGATGAAGACCAACGGCGCATTTGACGGCGGGGCCATGAAAGACGATCCAGAGACATATGCCGCCTATGCGCTCTATCTTTCGAGGTTCGTAAAGAGCTATGGCGAGCTAGGGATCAAGATCTCGATGGTAGTGCCGCAGAATGAACCGGGACAGCTCACTCACTACCCCAGTTGTGTCTGGAAACCACAGCAGTACGTTTCCTTCATCGGTGAGTATCTTGGGTCTACCTTTCGCAGCGACAACATCGATACCGAGATCTTTGTCGGTACGATCAATCAAGCCGAGTGGGACGTGTTGTCGGTTCTATCTAACCCGAAAGTATCGTCGCAAATTTCTGGGGTTGCCGTGCAATGGAATGCGTTCTCGCAGGTAGCTCAGATACACCATCAGTATCCAGCGCTGCCCATCATGCAATCGGAAACCGAATGCGGCAATCATCACTGGGAACCTGATTTCGACCCAGAGCAACCCCCGAATGATTTCAAGTACGCGGCCCGCACTTGGCGCAAATTCCGTGACTTTTTTCAAGCGGGCAGTTCAAGTTACATGGTTTGGAACATGGTTCTGGATGAGCAGGGCAAGAATATCGATACCCAGCGACCGTGGCCCCAGAACAGCCCAATCGTGGTCCAGCGCGGGAAGCAGCGGGTCGACTACACGCCCATGTTCTGGGCAACCAAGCACTACTCGGGCCTGATCGATTCAGGTGCAAAGCTAGTGCAGACCACAGGCCACTACCTCGACGGCATTGCGTTCGTCAACCCGGATGGAACTAACGTGGTAGAACTGCTCAATGCACAGACCAATTCCGTGCACGTGGTCGTTAGCGTGGACAACCGCACTTACGCGGTGCAGTTACCCCCAACCAGCTTTGCCACCGTCATGGTGCCAGGGAGATGAGTGAAAGCTTCGATGCACTGACGGCGCAACTCGATGCAGAACAGTGGAGAGCGCTTGGGGTGTTGGCTTGTGAGCACAAACTGGCCCCGAGCGCGTTTGAAAAGCTGGGCTTTGCAGACAGACTTCACCCATGGTTCGTGGGTTGTGTTGAGCGTGGGCTTTTGCTCGACGCGGGCGTCGTGCATGGACTGGACTACACGCGTCGCATCTCGGGAGAACGTGCAATCTCCATTGTTCCGTCATGTCGTCCGCTCGTGATGCGCCACTTCGTCGAACCAGACGCCTTGGCAACGTTACGGGACGACGCGCGGATCGTGGCGGGCAACAAGTCACTCGGTGGCTTCATGACCGCATTGTACTCGGGGGATATGCAGATCCTACTGACAGAATTGACCGAGCTCAAGCGCCGGCAAGTACGCGACGAAGGCGAGCGTTTTGCCCGCGACCGCTTGCGGGAGGCAGTTAGCGCGCCGTTTGACGCGGATTGGCTGTTGCGGACTTGGGGGCAGTGCGCTGAACTCTTGGGTGAACAGGTACTTGCAGACGCGTTGACTGCATTTGAACCGGTCGATGCTGTCTACCAATGGCTAATATCGCGAGTGGACGAGAATTCAAGCGCACGCATGTTGCGTGTTTTCGCCGAACATGCACTGCTGCGTGGAGACGTGGCCAGTCTAGCGGCCCTCACATCACGCTTGCCCGCTGCCGAACAGCTTCCGGTGCGCGTCGCAGAAAGCTTCTTGAGCGGTGAGTTGGCGCAAGCACAAGCAATGATGGACGAGCTCGCGGGCTCGAAGTACGCGACAAAGTCATCGGTACCTTGTCCTACGACCGTGACAGCAATGCTGGCTTTGCTCGCACTGAGCCGCGAACAGCCCGCGGGTGCCACGCTGGCTAAGCGCCTGTTTCAGCGCTTCTCTACCGCCGAATCACCGCCAATTGCGGGCTGGCCAATGGCGATGTCGCAAACGGCAGTGGGTCGCGGGCTACGTCTGCTATTGCGACGGCTTACGCAACCGGAGTCTGAGCGTCTTCGTTTGAGTCCACACCATCAACCAGCCGATGCGCCCGGGTGGGAAACGATGATCCAGGCATTGACCGTTCAGTGTCAAGACTGCGACACCGTGACTCGCACGGCTTGGACGCGTCGACTGGTTGACGATAGCGCGCGCTGGAACGCTGCGGGATACCGTTGGGTTGCTCGGCAAGCTCTGCATCTGGCAAAGGCCCTGAGCGTTGAAGCGATGCCGGAACTCCAGAGCATGACGCCGGGGGGCGCGGGTGAGCTGCTGCTGGTGCATCTGCTCGAGCGCGAACCGCAATGGCGTTGCGCATTGCGCGCGCTCGACAAGTATGCAGAAACGGCAGAACGAGGCGAAACCATGCTTTCGCGCCGCGTTGCCTGGTTCATGGACATGACGAGCGGCGATCTGGCCAAGCCCGGGTTGGAAGAGTACCGTAGTGGCACGGGTTGGACCCGGGTGCACCGGGTTGATTTCGACGAGCTCCGCTCGCTCAAAGACACGCTGCCCCCCGAAGACGTTGCGATTCTTGGTGCAATCGATGCGGCGCCGCGCCGTAGCCAGCTACCGCTCGCGGCGATCGAAGCCCTGATTGGTCACCCGCGGGTGTTCAATGGCGCTCGAGCCCGGCAGCACGTGGAGGTGGTTCGAGGCAATTGCCACGTCGAAACATACCAAGAGCACGGTCACCTGGTGATTCAGATGGAGCCTTCAGGGGCAGAGGAAGGTGTGAATGTAGTCGTGCAAAGCGATACGCGCTTGGTTGTCTATCGCGTCAACGCTGCGCTTGCCAGACTCATCCAGTTGCTGCCAAGCGGCGTTCGGATACCGCAGGCTCACCAAAATGAGGGGCTAGCGATTCTTTCGCGCCTCGCCGAGCATGTGGAGATCCGCAGTGCCGAGCTTGGCGCATGCCGCACCGTGGTTGCCGATAGTACACCCTGTATGCGTATATCGGCCGAGACCGGCGCGTGGTGGGTCGAGATCGGTGTTAGACCCTACGGAGAATTCGGTCGATTCTTTCCGCCTGGTCTTGGCCGCGCTGTGGTCACGGTGCATGGTGGTGACGAGCTGTTCGACACGGAACGTTGCTTCAACGAAGAAGAGGCTCGGTATCACGCTTTGCTCGCCAAGTGTTCAACCCTCAGGGAAGCCTCGCTGCGTGGGCGCGAGAACGACGAAAACAACAGCGACCCCGTGCACGGTTTCAGTCTCGACGAAGAGGAACTATTTTGCCTGCTCACCGAGTTGCGAGAATGTGGCTTGGCTTGTGCTCTTGAGTGGAAGGATGGTCATGCCATTACCGCTCGAGGCAAGGTAAGCGGCGCTGCCCTTCATGGCTCTATGCGTCGCGTCAAAGGCTGGTACTTGGTCAACGGTAGCATTCACGTGGACCAAGTATCGCCCCTGGCGCTCGGTGATCTGGTTCGTATGCCGTTCACCAAGTCGGGTCGCTTCATTCGGTTACCAAACGGCGATTTCATCGAAGTAGAAAGGCGCATTCGTCATGTGCTGTCGCAACTGGCAAGCGTGGCCCAGCTTCCCGCCCGCGGTTCTCCAGGTGAACTTAGAGTTCCAGAGTCAGCCTTCGATATGCTGCGCGCCCTGGTCGAGTCGGAATCCGCCATGGACGTCGAGCCTTCAGCAACCGAGTGGCTTTCACGACTCGATACGACCCTGTCGCGTCAAGCTGCACCTGCACAAGGGCTCGAGGCAGCGCTGCGATCCTATCAATTCGAGGGCTACCAATGGCTCTGGCGACTGAGTCAGCTGGGCTTGGGTGCCTGTCTTGCGGACGACATGGGGCTTGGCAAGACGGTGCAAGTCATTGCGCTACTGCTGGGGCGCGCCGCCGCTGGCCCGGCGCTCGTGATTGCGCCCACCTCGGTGTGCACCAACTGGATCGAAGAGCTGAACCGATTTGCCCCGTCTCTACGTGCGGTAGAATACACGGGCAAATCGCGGGCAGCCCTCCTGGAGCAATTCAAGCAAAATAGTGGTGTCCCTGGCCCCGATGTCCTCATTGCTAGCTATGCGTTGTTGCAGCAGGACGCAGTCGAGCTCGGTTTTGTCGAATGGAACACGGCGGTGCTCGACGAGGCGCAGTTCATCAAGAACCCCCATTCAATGCGCGCCAAAGCAGCGTTTCAACTTTCGGCGCGGTATCGCGTAGCCATGACAGGGACGCCGATTGAAAACCACTTAGGCGATCTTTGGAGCATCTTTCACTTTCTGAACCCGGCTTTACTCGGGTCTTTCAAGCACTTTCAGCTCAGTTACCTAAAACCCATCGAGCGAGATCACGCTAGCGAGCAGCAAGCGCTATTGAAGAAGTTGGTTCAGCCATTCTTGCTGCGTCGCCGCAAAGACGAAGTCTTGCAGGACTTGCCGCCCATTACCACGCTGCGCCATGAGGTGCGTTTGAATGAAGACGAGACCCTGAGGTATGCGTTGTTGCGCCGTCAGATTCATGACAAACTTCACTCAACGTACGGTAAGCGCGACCACAAACTTCAAGTGCTTGCCGAGATCACGCGCCTGCGCAGGTTCTGTTGTCATCCGCGATTGGTCTTTCCTGACGTGCTCACCGAATCCTCCAAGCTGCAGACGTTTTTGGAGCTCGCCGAGGAACTCCACGACAATGGGCACCGCGCGCTGGTGTTTAGTCAGTTCGTGGACTTTCTCCAACTCGTGCGAGAACAACTCGACGAGCGCCATCTCAGCTACTTATACCTGGATGGTTCCACCCCCAAGGACACTCGGCAGGCACGAGTAAAAGCGTTTCAATCGGGTGAAGCATCATTATTCCTTATCAGTCTCAAAGCCGGTGGTTTTGGACTCAACCTGACTGCCGCAGATTACGTGATTCACCTGGATCCTTGGTGGAATCCAGCGGTCGAAGCCCAAGCAACCGACCGAGCCCACCGCATTGGACAAGAGCGCCCGGTCACCGTGTATCGGCTGGTCACCAAGGATACCATCGAGGAGCGCATCGTTGAACTGCATCAAGAAAAGCGCGCCATTGCCGAGGCGGTGCTCGATGAAACGGCAAGCGCCAGTGACTTGACTAGTGAGGCGCTGCTGGAGTTGCTAGGGTTGGAGTGAGA
>CAZCNI010000011.1:0-12984 GCA_964499765.1 uncultured Polyangiaceae bacterium | reverse complement strand
TTCGCGCGCTTCGCGAGCCCGCAATTCCGCGTCCACAGCCTTGAGCAATTCGTTGGACGGCTCAGAGACCGTATACGAAGGCAGATCATCCTCAGAATTGGCGCGCGAATCATCTCCCGGGCGTGAGCGTTTGCGGTGGCGCCTGCGACGTCGAGAACCGCCGTTTCGATCTACGTCGTCGGCCTCTTCCTCTTCACCACCATCCTCGCCGCCCGAGCCAAAAATGGGCTGGTCATCATCCGGCTCAGGCACGAACAGCTCCGTGGCCCCCGCCGCGATTTCGGCCCGACGGCGGTCGTCTTCGTTCGTGATTGGAGGCAGTGTATCGCGAGGTTCGTCGGAGGTTGGTGCAACCGGGATTGCGCCAACTGAGTCCGAAGGTGAATCAGTGTCCTCATCTGCAGCGTCGACCAGCGTCTCACCCGCCTCAATCATGGCAGCTGCAAGCCGTTCGAGAGCTGGGGTACGGTCTGCAAGACCGCGTGCGATCGTCTCCGAACTCCACTCCCGCAGAGCGAAGACGCCCGGCTTCACTCGGATGAGCGGATTGTCTTTGTCACCTTTTTTGACGAGCGCTGCGAGTCGCGCACCCATGGTGACTTCTGGACTCTTGCCAACGTGACTGAGCAGGTTCTGCTCTATGGCCACATCGGTTATTTCTTTATAATGGAGTGGCTTGCCAATGAGGCGCAACACGTGCGCGGCGGCTTCAGTAAAAGTCATGGACACTTGATTTTCTCGATTCTCGTGCAGGAGAGGCCGTAGCCCAACCAGGCTCGGGCGGTACCTGGAGCTCGTTCCGCGAGCTCTCCACCGGCAATACCGTCCGACAGCCTGCCCCCCATAGCACGTCGAGTGGCCAGACTCCAAGGATTCTCGGTTGCACAGCCCGGCGGCGGACCATGGCGAACACCGAAGAAAACAGGCGACCTCAGTGTTTTCGCCCTAGGAAACTCCGGTGAAGTGCCTTGTTGCACGCGCCAGGACTGCAGACTGAGCTCCGGTCGAGTATGCTGACTAACTGTGAACCCCCGAGCTTTGATTGACGAGATGGCGTCGGTCCTGTCAGTTCAGGGAGTGCGATTGTCTTCTCGGCCATTTCAATCTGTGGCCACGGTCGCGGGGGGCGCAGTCAAGGTCGGTGGTAGGGTGTTCGTCGTTATTGACAGCGGGGCTCCCGCGGTAGAGCAACTGATGGCGTTGGCGGAAGCCATCTGTAGCCTTGGCATTGAGCCATCGGGACTGTCCCGAGAAGCTAGGCTCGTGATTGCAAAAGCTAGAGCTCGCAGACGCTGGCGGCGCACGCGACTCGTGGGCAGATCGCTGACCAACAAAATGCTTTGGTTCGGCGCAAGGCAGAGCGCGATGAGTCCAGGACTTCGCACGTGCAAAGGGCAATGAACCAAGAAAATTGCGCGATTGAACGACGACTCGTGGTTCATCAACCGCTGGCACCGCTCACAACACTTGGGGTAGGCGGGGGTGCTCAGTACTATTTTCTAGCCGAGACTGCGGAGGACGTGGCGGCTGCTTGCGGCTGGGCGAACCAGCGTCAATTGCCCATCCGGATCCTTTCCGGAGGTAGCAACCTGGTTGTCTCTGATGCGGGCGTCCCAGGTCTGATCATCGACATGCAGTTGAGAGGGATGAGTGTCGAGTGCAACGGCTCATTCGTTTTCGTAAAGGCTGCTGCTGGGGAAATCTGGGACGAGCTAGTAGCTCGGGTTGTCGAGTGCGGTTACTGTGGTTTGGAAGGTCTCAGTGGAATTCCCGGACGAGTGGGGGCGACTCCAATCCAAAACGTGGGAGCGTATGGACAAGACGTGGCCCAGTCCATCGTCTGCCTAGAAGCCTACGACCAGCTGGAGAATGCCGTCGTGACGATTACCAACCAGCAATGTGAGTTTGACTATCGCACGAGTCGATTCCGAGCCAAAGATCGTGGTCGCTTCATTATCCTGTCCGTCAGCTTCCGTCTTGCGCTTGAGGGTGCGCCGCGAGCGAGCCACGCGGAGTTAATGCAAAGACTAGATATCGATAACGCAACCGTCCAACAAATGCGGAACGCTGTGCTTGCGCTGCGGCGTTCGAAATCCATGGTGTTCGACCGCGTAGACCCCTGGTCTAGGAGCTGCGGTAGCTTCTTCTTGAACCCCATCGTGCCTGCGGTCGTGGCGGAAGCAATTCAATCGCAAACCGCCACACGTCAAGCACCCCTTTACCCATTGGCGGGCGGCATGACCAAGATTGCCGCCGCCTGGCTGATTGAACGTGCGGGTTTCTCGCGCGGACATCGCGAGGGAGCGGTGGGGCTGTCCGAAAAGCACAGCCTTGCGATTGTGGCGCACGGTCAGGCCACGGCACGAGACGTGTGCAGATTCGCTCGGCGCATCCAAGCTGCAGTAATGGAACGGTTTAACGTCGAGTTACTGCCGGAACCAGTTTTTTGGGGGTACGGTGCGCTGCATCGGGGTCTACCCGATCCAGACGAAATGGGATGACGAAGGACTCAGCGTCTCAGTCCGTGTTGCGCACTAGCGGAAGTCGGATTCTGAACACGCTGCCCGGCGAATGGCGCTGGGCGTAGTCGAGGGCTCCGCCCATCCGAACCACTGCGTGGTGGGTGACGGCCAACAACATCTCAGAACTACTCTGCCGTAAAGCGTCATCGGACGACTCGAGGAGGCTCTTCAGCAGATCGGCTGGCAATGAAGGCCCGTTGTCTCTGACGCTAATGCGAGCCTCGGCGTCTGTGGCGTAGACGTGAAGTTTCACGAGCGGCGTGCTGCCTCCAGCCTCAGCGGAGTTGAGTGCTCTACGCACGAGCGTAGAGAGAACCTGACGTAGGAGATCCTCGTCGGCCCAACCGCGTACCGTAGGATCTCCAGAAAGCGTGACGGGAGCCGCAGAGCGGCCCAAGTCGTCGAGCACGCTTTGGGTTACTTGCCAGAATACCACCCGCTTGGCTTCGAAATGATCGTTCTTTACCAGAGTTGCGAGGCTTTCCACGATGCCTCGCACTCTCTGTAGGGCGTCAAAAGTGTCATCCACGATGACGTGAGCGTCCTCGGCGCTCGACTGCAGGGTGTCGTCCTTTCCGAGATCACGGAGGTACTCCACGTTTGCGAGGGCTGCGGCCAACGGGTTGCGGAGTTCGTTGCATACGGTAGCGAGGACCCCTTCGACGGACGCCGTGGCAATTCGTTGCCTCTCACGATCAGCGAGCTCCTTGTTGCGCCGATTACGCTCAAGACGATGTCGACTACGGTTGATGCATAAGAGTACGTCTGCTGGCTCCAGTGGCAGCCGTAGTGTGCCAGTGGCACCGGCCGCGAGCGCCGAACCCTCGCGGGCACCCGGTTGAATCAAACCAATCGGAAATACTTCGTCCTCGCGATCTCCCAATTGCTCCAACCATTGCAAGGCGCCCGGTAACGACACGTCCACGAATACGTGGACGAAATCGCCATTGGCTGGCGTCACGTCAGTCAAGTGTTCCACGTGGATGGGTAGCAGATTGTTCACAAGTAACGTGTCGAATACCTGAGGGAGTTCTGGATGGGCGGGAGAAATGAACAGGACACGATTGTCCACCGGCGGGATCGACAGCGTCGTGGATTCCCGAAAGTTCGAGCTGTGGCTCGATTGTTCTATCAAACCTAGCCCAGGCACGTTATTTGACGAGTCGTTGGGTGTACGCACAGTTATTCACGTGGGAATGAATTCCGGTGCAGGTACGACCCTCGGAGGTCCCGAGTTTAGTCCCGGGCTCTCCATTGCTCCACAATTCGACTTGCACCTGTTTCGGCCAGACCGCGTGCTTGCCGGCTAATCCACCCAGCTAGTGTTCGGCCGACACGTGAATTGAGCTCATGGGTGCTTCTGCTAAGCCGCCTTCGCGCGGATCCGCATAGCCCCACGCAGCTTCGTCTGTCAGCAAGATGCACTTGGCGTCTCCTTGCTTGCTCCCCCGCGGCTCCAACCGATGCCCCATGGCTTTCAGGCGCTGACGAACCGACATTCTGATTGGTCGCTTCAGCTCGAAGCTGGCTCGGTCAGGCATGTAGGACTGATGCACACGCGGCGCGTCCACGGCAGCGGTGAGCGGCATTTGAAAATCAATCACGTTGCTCACTATCTGCATCAAGGTACTTGGGATGGTATCTCCGCCTGGTGAACCCAAGACGAGCACCGGACCTGTGGTATCGTAGACCAATGTAGGCGACATGGAACTCGTCGTTCGCTGACTAGGGCGGGCTTGGTTCTCGCTGGATAGCGAGAATGACGCGAGGGCATTGTTGAGGACGATCCCCGTGGTCGTGGCGACCATGGACCCGAACGGCGAGGAGAGAGTGACTGTTGCCGAGACGATGTTGCGGTCAGCGTCCACGACCGAAAAATGAGTGGTGTTGTCGGACTCGTGCGGTTGCTCTGGGGCAACGGGTCCAAGCTCCGTGGTCGCATGTTTTGGATCGATAGGGAATTGGTCCCAGGTGTGCGCGTCGAGGTAGCGCATTTCGTGCCGCTGCAGGTCCGCCACCGAAAGCCGGTCGGGATCCGTTGCGAACAGTAGTCGATCGTAGTCTGCTCGCCGTTGAGTCTCAAGCAACAAATGGAGATGCTGTGCAGAGCCCCAAGTCATCCTTGCGAGCGCCTGCTGGTTGAGAAACGTGAGCCCTTCGGTGAGAGCTACCCCGCCTGCGGAGGGTAGGGGCATGGTCCTTATCGAGAAATTACGGTAGCGAAATTCACGCGGCGTGCGCCAGCGTGGTTGATACTCGGCCAGATCGCGCGCGGTGATGAGCCCATTCGTTCCAAGTGCTTGTACGACAGAATCAGCGATTGCTTCACGGTAGAAACCATCGCGTCCGGCGTCGCGAATTGTCTCGAGCGTGCGCGCCAATGCGGGGCGCATCACCTGGGCGCCAGCTTGCGGCGGCCGATGGTTGGGTAACGCCAGTTGACCTTGCAGCGTGGCGTTCTGGCTTATCAGCGACCAAGATTTGCGTATGGCTGTGGCCTCGCCAAGGCTGACTTTGTGTCCGTTTTGCGCCAGGTCTATTGCAGCTTCGAGCAGCCGATTCCAAGGCAGAGTGCCGAAACGGCGATGGGCTTCAAAGAGTCCCGCGACCGTGCCCGGTATTGCGACGGAATCCGGGCCACGACCCCCTGAACTTTCCATTGATTTGAACCGTGCGTGATCGAGATGCTGAGGAGCTGTCTCACGAAAATCGAGTGCGTAGATCCGATCGGGATGTTTGTGGATGAGCCAGAAGCCACCACCGCCGAGATTGCCAGCACTCGGGTGAGTGACCGCTAGAGCGAAAGTAACGGCTACGGCTGCATCGACCGCGTTGCCTCCGGCTTGCAGAACCGCTACGCCTACGTGCGTGGCTTGTGTATCCACGGTTACAACCATCCCCGCCTTGCCCCGTATGGCGCGAGGGCCGGCGTGGCACCGAAGTCGACCCAGTGGCGGTGCGTACTGAGTAGCGGCGTTGCGTGTGGTCGCAACACTGTCATCGCCTTCTCGTTGAGGTTCGCGCGACGCCTGTCCATGTGTTTGCGGCACTGCGCGGGCCGTGCCCGAGCTGTTGGTAGGGCTCTTGTGCGCGATTGGGGCTCCGGTCAGCGCACAGGGGGATGTGGCAGCCAAGCCCCAGCAGACGATCAAGACGACATTAACGTGCGACCAGAACCACCTCATCGCTCGCAATCTAGCAGCCATCTCCCAACACCCGTAGTAGCGCGTGGCCCAATCGATGGTGACCCTCCGGGCCAAAGTGCAGGCCATCCCGGTACGGTGGCATGTACGCTGGGCACAGTTGCTCCGGGTCGCCACAACTCAGCACGGCACCTGAATCGACGACGGCATTGATCTCACCGAGCGCTTGGCGGTCAACGATCCAGTTATTGAGTGCGTGCGTGTTGTGACCGCGCTCATCGGTGTACCATCGATGAAAGCCGCCCCAGGGAGCAACCGTGATTGCGATCACGATGGTAGAATGGCTGCGAGCTAGCTGGTAGATCGTAGAAAGGTCACGCTCGATTCTTTCGAGCGTACGATGGGCGGTTTGGTCACTGTAGAGGTCGTTGACACCTCCGAAAACGACAACGGATGTGTAGTTTGGCGGGCTTGTAGACAAGTGTTCACGTAACGTACGCAACATCTGATTGACCATTGTGCCCCCACGACCCAGGTTGGTGAATTGACAATGCGCGCACTTGTGGGCCCACGCGTTGAGGTAACCGCCGCCATTGGAGCGGGGATCGGTAAGTGAGTCCCCGAGCACGAGCACACGGCACGCAGTCGGTGTGCCAGCGGTTGAAGCGGACTGTGAAGTGCTACTACGGGCGCTCGGTTCCGCGCGACCACTTCCGCGACTAATAGCGGGATTGGGAACCTCGCAGTCCGCTCGCAGACAACTCCGGCCAGCATCGACGGCAGCATCGGAATGCGTCGAATCTACAGCTTCCGCCGGGTTGGTACCAATGCTGGCCACTGACGCTGATTCTGGGTAGCTCAGCGTGGGCGGCTTCGGATTCGCATCGTGCTTGTTACACGCAAAGAGCATTACGCTCGCCCAACAGATAGGGACAACAAGGCTAAAACGCATGGTCACCTCGCTCGATCAGCCCTTCCCCCATGCTCAAGACGACGAACGCACCCGAAGTGCCAATCGGGATGTCGGGCGATTGCGGCAGCTTTTCCTGCTGCGCCAAAACCGTACGCGCCGGAATGTCGCTGAATGCACCACAGTAAGGACGTCCAAGTGGTTCTGAGCGATCAGCGTGCAGCTTGGGTACATCACCTCCGCAGGTCGGACATGTAAACTGCGAAGTCTTGACCTGCTTGACCGTTCTAGGGCCGAGCGCGGTTATCGAGAGTTCGGCATCAGCAATGATACGCCCTGCGAATATAGACGAAGTTTCAGTGCCATTTCCATAGTCGAAGGTAGCGAATTTTCCGTCGAGCCCATAAGCATCTGCGTAGTAGTACACCAAACCAGTGGTCACCGCAGACGGCAACTCTCCCTCTGCGGATACGATTCTGGCACTGCGACTTTCGGTGACGCAGAAAATGCCGACTGGCAGCGATTGATCCGAGTCAACCGTGAGCTGTTCCCTGGGTGGCGCAGTCAGGTTAGGAACGAGTTGTTTCACGTACCAGCGGCCCTCGGAATAGGCGAGCCAGCCCCATTGGCCGCCATTCTCGAAAGCTACGTAGTACTCATTCCAAGGTCCGAGTCCGTAGTCATACTGAATTCTACCGATGACTTCGAATGCGCGTCCTGCCAAAGTAGCTCGATCCCAAACGGAGTTCGGTGACGGCGTGTCGGCAAGTGCAGCAATGCGCCCACAATCCTCAAGGCCGCGATCCGTGCGCAAAACCGTAGACCGGCAGCTGGCGCAAATGCACGCAAGAGATGCCCCCAAGTTGAATTGAATTGTGGCGCCACAATTCGGACACTCCCCTTGAGCAATAGGCATCGCTCTTCATGATAGCCCCCTTGGGCCGATTTCGGTGCCAAAAAACAATCCTGGCGGCAGAGCGGGCCATTGAGTCTGGAATCACGAAATTCGTGCAACAATCTGCTTTAGTTGTCGTGCGTCACTTCTGCCAACGCTTCGTCAACGAGATCGCGCAGATCGTCGTGTTTGGGGTTACGCGTCCGAGAACGATTGGGTTTACTCGCAAGGCCTTCCGTTGCAAGGGCTGCCTCAAGCTCATTGATGTCGAAGTCTTCGCGGGCACTGCCGGTACTCGCAGTCGCTGGCTTCGATTTGAACCAGCGTTGCCAGAGCCCCCTACCATCACTGAGTTTGAAATTGCCGGCGCTGAGTTCGACGGGACGAGTGCGCAAAGTCTCGACGATTGCTGGATTGTTCCGCAGTAACTCACTGGCCTCGTCGAGCGCAGAGACCTGAGTTACGGCGAGGAGCTTTCTCAACTCGCGTAGCTTGTGTCCGCCGCGTTCCGCGAAGAGCGTCGTCAGTAACGCAAGTTCGCCGCAATTGAGCTTGGTGAGTTGCGCAACGCGGGGCCCGCCGCAGCTCTTGGTGTATAGATACGAAGCTGCGAGCAACAAGCCACCAAAGCCGAGTGCGACACCTGCAGTTTCGCACGCCACATCCAGGGTGGCTGCGTCCAGCGAGTGTCCGGGAAGTCGCGTGTCTAGCAGGAAAATCAAGCCTAACGTCTTCGCCAAGTTCGCAGTAAGTACGATGCTGTTGCGCAACTCGGCGACAGGTATTTGCACGCGCCACCCGTCACCCAAATCGACCAACCTCGGGTCGGCTGGATCTTGTTCCGGCTCTGGACCACACGTCCCGCAGGCTCCCGCGTTGCATCCAGACGACTGTGAGTGTGCTGATTCGTGTTGGCATTTGTGGGCGCCGCCCGTGGTGTCGCCCCCCTTGGAGCAGTTGCAATTGCCGTCGCAGTCAGCACATTTCGGTGAGAGGATTCGCAATTCAATGGGGATGTCTTCAAGCCCGGCGTGCCGCTGCATCCGACGCATCAGTTTCTCAACGGAGCCTTCATCATCGGTGAAAGTGTCAGGAAAGAACGTGCCATTAGGCAGCACAAGGGGCCTGTCCCCAATCTCACAACCCAATCGATCATAGAACGAAGCCAGGCGCCGAATGAGCGATTCGATAACGTGGTTTGGCGGGAGCATCATTACCGCTCATTTTACGGCTGAGGTCCGGCTTGCCAAGCCGAAATTGCCGAGGTGAGCTGCCTTGTTGAATCGGCTCTGAAGCCCGGGTGATGCAATTCGCCCACCGTCAGCCGTGCGCAGGGTCGGGTCCGCTCGCACCGACATGAAGAAACGTCCTTCGAAACTCATGGGTAAAATGAACCTTTTTTAGAGCTGTCGTTTTCAAACGGGGCTAAAAAACGAGACGGACAAACCTAGCTGGAACCTTTATTGGCGGCGACGAGTCGTTTGCGGAGAATGAAATTGATCTCTGCATAAATGCGGTTTGCACTTATTGCCGTTGGTGTGACCCTGCGCTAGGTGCGGAGTTATCCTCAGCATCATTGGGGCATTTGTTCGGTAACCTCGCCACAACTCTGGAGTCAACATGAGCACGCGATCGTTGGATTCGTTTGGATGCCGCAGGGTCTTGAATCAAGACGGATTGGACTTGCAGTATTTCTCATTGCCAGCTTTTGCGGAGTCCACCGGCAAGGATGTTAAAACCTTGCCCTTTGCCTACAAGATTCTTCTCGAAAACCTATTGCGGCATGAGGACGGCCTCACTGTCACGCGTGCGGACATTGAAGCTGTTGCAAGTTGGGATCCGGGGACACCCGTAAATTCCGAGATATCATTCTATCCGGCGCGGGTCGTGCTGCAGGACTTTACGGGCGTACCCGCCGTGGTGGACCTGGCAGCCATGCGAGATGCGGTGCGAGCGCTGGGTGGCGATGCGAAGCGAATCAACCCTCTGTATCCAGCGGAGCTGGTAATTGACCACTCGATTCAAGTCGATTCGTTTGGCTCAGTCGATTCAATCTCCTTGAACGCGGTCAAAGAGTACGCGCGCAATGGCGAAAGATATGCGTTGTTGCGCTGGGCGCAGCAGGAATTCCAGAATTTCCGAGTCATCCCTCCAGCCACGGGAATCGTTCACCAAGTGAATATCGAGCACCTTGCACGGGTAGTCTTTGATGACGCGGGCGTGGCGTACTTTGATACCTTGGTCGGGACTGACAGTCACACGACAATGGTCAATGGCCTCGGCGTACTCGGATGGGGTGTTGGCGGCATCGAAGCAGAAGCGGCGATGTTGGGGCAGCCGATTAGCCTGTTGGCTCCGCCTGTGCTTGGTGTGAACCTGAGGGGGAAGTTAGTCTCGGGCGTAACCGCCACCGACGTTGTCTTGACGATAACCAAAATCCTGCGTGAAGAGGGAGTGGTCGGCAAATTCGTCGAGTTCTTTGGCTCGGGTCTGGACAGCCTCTCGCTTGCTGATCGTGCAACGATCGCGAACATGTCGCCCGAGTTTGGTTCGACTTGTGCCCTGTTTCCAATCGGAGCATGTACCTTGGCGTACCTGCGCATGACGGGGCGGGATGCTGCGCGAGTGCGGCTGGTGGAGGCCTATGCTCGCGCTCAGGGTTTAATGGACGAAGCTCCGGGCACGCCCCGATTCAGCAAAACGATTGCCATTGATCTGAGCGCAGTGGTCCCGTCGATTGCGGGTCCGAGACGGCCCCATGATCGAGTGGCGTTGACCGACGTCAAAAGCTCTTGGGGCGCCGCCTTGCCGAGTCTCTTGAGCGCTATGAAAGGCGCAGACCAACGTCCCAACGACGTGGATGCCTCGGCTCGTGTGTTGGTCAAAGGGGCAGAGGTAGAATTGAGGCATGGTTCTGTCGTGATTGCTGCCATTACGTCATGTACCAATACCTCGAATCCGAGCGTCATGATTTGCGCGGGGTTGTTGGCGCGCAAAGCACGAACTCGAGGACTTCAGAGCAAGCCATGGGTCAAGACTAGCCTCGCGCCGGGTTCTCGTGTGGTTACTCGCTATCTTGAAAAGGCTGGACTGATCGAGCCGTTGCAGGGACTCGGTTTTCACGTGGTTGGCTACGGTTGCACGACCTGCATTGGAAACAGTGGTCCGCTACCTGAGACGGTCAGTCGCGGGATAGCGGATGCGCATTTGGTAGTAGCCAGTGTGCTTAGCGGCAATCGGAATTTTGAAGGGCGAATAAGCCCAGAAGTTCGCGCCAACTTCCTTGCAAGTCCTCCGTTGGTGGTTGCCTACGCGCTTGCTGGTCACATCGGGGTCGATTTTGATAAGGAGCCGCTGGGGAAAGACTCGGAAGGTAAGGAAGTTTACTTGCGTGACATTTGGCCAACGCCAGCCGAAGTCGCAGAGGTTCTTGAAGGCAGCGTAACGGCAGACCTATTTCAAGCCGAATACGGGCATGAGATTGCCGGCGATGAGCGTTGGCGGGCACTGCCAGTGCCGCGGGGTGCGGAGTTCGTTTGGGATCCCAACAGTACCTATGTACGTAAACCAACGTTTTTCGAGGGGCTGACCCCAGAACCCGGCGCTCCCGCCGATATTGGCTCTGCGCGGGTGCTTGCAATGTTGGGTGACTTCGTGACGACCGATCACATTTCTCCAGCGGGAAATATTGCGAAAGACTCGGCTGCGGCACAGTATCTGATAGAAAAGGGCGTTATGCCGGCAGACTTTAATTCCTACGGTGCGCGCCGAGGTAACCACGAAGTCATGATGCGTGGAACATTCGCCAATATACGGCTTCGGAACCGCATGGTGGAGGGCTCTGAAGGGCCAGTGACGCGGCATTTCCCGAGCGGTGATGTGCTGAGTATCTTCGATGCGTCAATACGGTACAAGGAGCAAGGCGTGCCGCTAGTGATCATAGCCGGCAAGGAGTACGGTTCCGGATCTTCTCGCGATTGGGCCGCCAAGGGGACCTACATGTTAGGTATCCGAGCGGTCATTGCCGAGAGCTTCGAGCGGATTCATCGAAGCAATCTAATTGGGATGGGTATTTTGCCACTCGAGTTCTTATCGGGTCAGAACCAATCGTATTCAGGTCTGCGCGGTGATGAGGTCCTAGATATTGGAGGACTTTCGGAGTCGCTGAACCCAGGAAAAATCGTAGACGTTTCAGTTCGGGGAAGTAACGGTGCGTCACGAGCATTCTCCGTCAAAGTGCGTATCGACACCCTTATGGAGCTTGAGTACTACAAGCATGGTGGCATTCTTAACTACGTGCTGCGGCAGTTGATGTTCGGCGGTAGTCAGCGCTAGTCAGTGCTTGCAACTCACAGGTGCGATAAGAGCAATTGGTATCCTCTTGCCAGGATTTTGTTGTCTTTACCGGTGGGTGCTGCGGGCAATCGCCGAATTCGTTCCAATAGGGTTACCAACGGCTTCGGACTTTCACAGGGTTGTGCAGAAGGCAGTTCATCCAGATTGGCGCGAGTTGCTTTGCTGAGCGAAACGGATTGTTCACTCGGCAGATGATTTGGCAGGTCTGATTCGCGAGTGACATCAACTTGGTCGAATTCTGAATCGGACACCGTCTCATCGGGCAGCACACCTGATGCCTGAATTCCGTTTCCAGAAGGTGTGTAGTAGCGCATAGCGGTCAATCGGAGACCTGCGCCACCTGGCAAGTCCATGATGGTTTGCACTGTGCCTTTGCCGAACGTTCTGGTTCCGATGAGCGGGCACCGTCGTCGGTCTTTCAGGGCGCCCGCCAAGATCTCTGCGGCGCTGGCCGTGCCTTCATCAACGAGCGCTACCATTGGCACGTTCTCGAAGTATCCCTCGTTCGTCGTGTCGATGCGATCGATGACCATTTCCCGCTGCCGAGTGAAGAACAACAACCCGCCGCCCAAGAACTCATCGGCAACCGCAACCGATTCGCTTACCAATCCACCTGGATTCTGGCGCAAATCAAGCAGTAGACCCTTGAAACTGGCCTCCGCCCGCAGATTGCCGAGTTTCTCGAGCAGCTCGTGGTGCGTGCCCTCTTGGAATGCGGCGATGCGGACGTACGCTATATCATGGTCGAAACGTCGAACATACACGCTAGGCATGTGCACGTCATCGCGCACGACCTTGAACTCCAGAGATGATGAACGTCCCGGGCGTCGTACCGTGAGATGCACGGTACTACCCTTCTTGCCTCGCATGCTGTGGACGATCTCTGTCAAAGGCAGCATGTCGGGCACGACACCGTTCACCGAGACGATTCTATCGCCACTGCGGATGCCGGCTAGTTCAGCTGGGGACCCGCCGATAGGAGCAATGACAGTAACTTGACCGTGACGAAGATCTACTTCCACACCAATGCCGGCGAATTGTCCCGACGCGTCGGCTTTGAAATCGTCATAGTCATCCGGTGGCATGTACGCCGAATGGGGGTCTAGTGCGCTCACCATGCCTTCGATCGCGCCTTGAACCAATTTCTCCGTTGGAGCG